>NZ_VPDK01000019.1:0-65626 GCF_013417725.1 Acinetobacter sp. YH12233 | reverse complement strand
AGAATGAGCTTTCATATTACCTCTATTGCTATCCTTAACCTATTGAAGTTTGATTCTTTGGCTTCCGCAGGTAATTTGCCTAAACATCTAGAAAGTTTAATGGAAAAATCTAAAAGGTATGTTTTACTGAAAAAAAGAAGTAGAAACTACGCACGAGTTGTGAAAGGGAAACCACAGAAATACCCAAAAAAATGCCAGTCAATCTCTTAACTGACTGGCATTACACCAAAGGGTGCCTTTTTTTATTAGAGTAAAACTCTTTATTGCTTAGAAACGGTAGCCGATTTTTAGGCCATAACCCATGGCATGGTTGTCTTCAAAGCTACCTTTTACTTCACCACCTGTTTGTGCTTGTGCATCTCCTAGCCAGAAGTATTTAACCCCAGCCTGGATAAAATAGTTTTCTGCAGGGCTGTATTGGCCGCCTAGACCGACACTCCAATAACCTTCAGTTGGACCCAAGGTGGTTACCGGGTTTCCTGCACCAGAGTCATAACCTACAGCAGCAGAGCCTGACCATTTAACGTTAAATTTATGACCTAAACCCACATTTGCAGACCATTGATCATCTGAATAATCGACAAGATTCTGCTGTTTTCCGGTGAGTGCGCCAGTTAGCTGAGATAAATAAGCAGGTTTTACTCCAAACTGATCCCAATGTACCCAGCGAATATTAGCAAAGGCTAAGGTATTTTTTGCAATGCCTGACTGTAAGTCAATGTTGACTGATTGTGGTGTAGTAATTTCCGCTTTATGGTAAGTTGGAATTACTGGTTTACCCAATAATGTGCCAGTTAATCCAGGAATATATAAAGCCCCATCTGTACCAAAACCGAAGGTTTCTGTGGTATCTAATTCATGTTTAATTTCAGAGCGATAAGTCACAGCAGCTTTTAAGGCAATTTCAGGAATAGAATATGCAAAACCAGCTAACCAACCGTAAGCTTCACTTTCTTTAAGGTCAATATCATAACCGCCAAGAACTTGCGGGCCTCTATAAGCTGTACCACGTAGGGAGACTTTCGCCTTTACGCTTTGATAGACAGGTCCGGCATAAACATTCCAGTTCTCATTTGGCTGATACCCTATAAGTGCTGTAATGCTATTGGTTTTTACTTCAACAGAAGTGCCCTCCAATACACCAGTATTGGTATTTACTGTAGCAAAAGCATTAGATTCAGGCGCATATTGAGCGTCAGCTCCAAATGGCTGGTCATAAAGTAAACCCAGAGATATTTTATCAGTTGCCTGAATTTTTATAGCAGCAGTAGGGAAGTAGTAATCTTCAGCCATATCGCTGACTTTATTGCCGGCATTGTCTTTACCTTGAACTTCTGGATCTAAAACAGAAATACCCGCTTCCGCATAGTTACCAGGTTGTAAAAAAGCCTGAATAGACTGGCCTGAACGGTCTAAACCGGCAGCGAACACGAGAGAAGTAGGCAGGCTAGAAAGAAGAATAGCGATAGAGATTGGCTTAAGCTTCATGGCTCATCCTTGACAATGTTGCATAAATATTAATAAAAGTTGTGGGAAAGTAACACAAATTTAAAAAGAGTAAATGCTCCACTTCGTCCAAGAAATGAACTATGGCGGTTATAAAAAATGATTGCTTAGAGTATTTATACTATATTTTTTTGATTAACTTAATGAAAATAAACAAATAATAATTTTTATCAAAATATATTAAAAACAAAATTTAGGCAAAATTTGATTGGTGATAAAAGCATCGAATAGTATACAGGTGTATAAAAATATAATTGGGATAATAAAAACCACCCGAAGGTGGTCTTTATTAACTATCAGGAATTAGAAGCGATAGCCCATTTTTAAGCCATATGCGATTGCATGGTTATCGCTGAAGTCACCAACAATACGGTTATCTTCACCGACTTGAGCTGCAGTTTGTGATTCTGCATCACCTAACCAGAAGTATTTCACACCACCAGCAATAAATGTAGCTGGAGTAGGACTAAATTGAACGCCTAAACCAACATTCCAATAACCTTCTGTTGGTCCAAGTGTTGAAACTGGATTACCTGCACCAGAATCCCAACCCACAGAGACATTCCCAGCCCATTGCTCAGAAAGCTTACGACCTACACCTACTGTTGCAGACCATTGATCTTTATCATATTCAACTACGTGGAAACCATCTGGACGATTCACAGAATCTAATTGTCCAACAGCTTCACTTATTTTACCAAACTGGTATGGGCGAATAGAGAAATTAGACCACTCTACCCAACGTACATTAGCAAATGCTACGGTATCTGCCATGATACCTGTTTGGAAGTCTAAGTTTACAGATTGCGGAGTAGTAATTTTGGTTTTACCAGATTCAGTCATTGCATCTGTATAAGTAGTTGGTACACCTAAACCATTTAAGAGTCCTGTAACTGATGCAGCAGCAAGAGGATTATTTAAAACTGATAATCTTTCAGTAGTGCTCGCATTATGGTCGATTTCAGAGCGATAAGTTAAAGAAGCTTTTAAGGCAATCTCAGGAATTTGGAAAGCCATACCTGCTAACCATCCTAAGTCTCCTGTCTCTTTGAAATTTGCATCATAGCCATTAAAAATACTATATGCCTGTCCGCGTAATTTTAAGTCGCCTTTAACAGTTTGATATACTGGTCCTGCATAGATATTCCAGTTTTGGGTTGGTTGGTAGCCAAAAACAAAACTAAGATTTTGTGTATGTACCTCAACCTCAGTATTGCCTTGACCTAATGCAGCATTAGCATTCACTAAAGCAGTTTGAGTTCCTTGTAATTGTTGTAAGCCTGCTGCAACGATTGGATTTGATGCAGCAACTTGCTGTAAAGCACCTAGTACTAAGCTCTGCTGTGGAGTGCCTGCTGGTGCAGCTGCTGTAACAGCAGTCAAAGCTGGAGCAAAACTAGCTCCAGCTGCTTGCACTAATTGACTAACTGAATTTTGAGTAATATTCGCGATACTTGATGGAGTGAGAACTTGGTCAGTTCCTTGAGATACAAAAGCGTTATTACCGCTATATTCTGCATTTGCACCAAAAGGTTGGTCATATAAGAGACCAAATGAAAACTTATCTGTAAGTTGTAATTTTAATGCAGCATGAGGAAAATAATAGCTGTCAGCCATATCGCTAATTGAACGACGTGTGTCTAATTCGCCAGCTTCTTGTCCTGAGACATCTGCATCTAAAACAGAAATACCTGCTTCAAAATAGTTACCAGGTTGTAGGAAGGCTGCAATAGATTGGCCTGAACGGTCCATTGCCGCAGCAAATGCACCCGTCATTGGTACAGTTGCGAGAATCATTGCAGTAGTTAATGTTTTTAATTTCATTTACGTCTTTCCTTGAGGTACAAATTTATATCTAGCGTTGTTGTTTGCACTTATTAAATTCTTGGAGATTTCGGGTATTTATCCGCAATCATTTGTTACTCCATGTGACAAAAATAGCACAATTAAAATAAGAGTAAATGCTCTAGAAAAAACTAATTAGTCTAAAAAAGCACCAAAATAGAGTTTTTGCACCAAAAAATAGCTGTATTTTAAAATAAGTATTTGAAAGTAAAAGAAATAAAATAATGGAGAAAAAATGATTTTTTGTATAAAAAATATTCTAAAAATATGAAGATTAACGCTAATTTTTTGAAGTATAGATCACATTTTGAAAGGATGGTGCGCCCTGCGGGACTCGAACCCACGTCGGTCGCTTAGGAGGCAACTGCTCTATCCAGTTAAGCTAAGGGCGCGAAAAGAAGGCTATTGTACTGTAAAAAATGCAAAAAAAAAGTTATTGCCGCAGCAATAACTTTAAAAATCATCGATTAAAAGATTTTTTGATTAATTCTTAGGGCGCAGTGCCTTAAACAGAATAAACATGATCACTACCCAGATCGGAAGCATCAGTACTGATTCTTTAAAGCCTTGTGTCCACATGATGTAAAGAATGGTTGCAATGAAAGCTAAAACCAGAATATTACTTGCAGGTGACCACAATGCAGGGAAACTGGTCTTTTGTCCTAACTGCTTCATGCTTTGCATAAACTTGAAGTGGGTCAAGCTAATCATGGCCCAGTTCAGTACCAATGCACCTACCACCACATACATCAGGTGACTTAAGGCATCTTCAGGAACAAAGTAGTTTAGGAGTACACAGCCGAAAATCAGCAGGGCAGAGAACAGTACTGCAGGAATAGGAACCCCTTGTTTGTTCACAGTCTTGAAGATTTTAGGGGCATTACCTTGCTGTGCCAGACCATAAAGCATACGGCTATTGGCATACATACCACTGTTATAAACAGAGAGTGCCGCTGTCAGGATGATGAAGTTCAGCAGATGTGCTGCCCAGTCAATCCCCAGCTGGCTGAAGATCATCACAAACGGGCTTTTATCTAGGCCGCCAAGCTCTAACTGATTCCAAGGTACTAAAGACAATAGAATGGTCAATGCACCTACATAGAATACCAGAATACGGAATACGACCTGATTAATCGCTTTTGGAATGGTTTTTTCTGGATTTTCAGCTTCTGCTGCCGCCATCCCGATCAGTTCAATCCCACCGAAGGCAAACATCAGGAAGGCCAGCATATAGAATAAGCCTTCAAAACCATTCGGGAAGAAACCGCCTGCTGTCCAAAGGTTGCTGAAAGAAGCTCCTGAAGAGGCATCAGCAGTCAGGATCAGATAGAGACCAAAGACAATCATGGAAACGACCGCAGTCACTTTCACAATAGACAGCCAGAATTCTGATTCACCGTAGAATTTCACATTGCCGAGATTGACCAGCGTAATTACGATGAAGAAAAACAGGACTGAGGTCCAAGCAGGAATATGAGGCCACCAGTAATTAATATATTTTGCAACGGCGGTGAGCTCGGTCATAGCCACCAGGATATATAAGATCCAGTAGTTCCAACCCGCAAGGAAACCAGGGAATTTGCCCCAGTATTTATAAGCAAAATGGCTGAATGAACCTGCTACAGGTTCATGAACAATCATCTCACCCAATTGACGCATGATTAAGAATGCAATTAAGCCACCAATGGCATAGCCAAGAATAATAGAAGGACCCGCAGATTGGATCACCTGTGCGGAACCTAAGAATAAGCCTGTGCCAATTGCACCGCCCATGGCGATCAACTGAATATGACGGTTCTTTAAGCCACGCTGAAGTTGTGAAGACTCGTTATTCAAAGTGTTCAGCCCGACAATGTAAGAAATAGGTATAAAGATTGTAATGGAACAAAGATAAGAAGCCTAGAGCACCCGTCTGGATGAAATATTATTATCGTATTTATAAAAAAAAATTATAAAAATAAATAGAATAAAAGATATGTGAATCAATATATTAATTTTATTGAAAATGTAACTGATGAGTTTGCTGTTTTTTTAACTCGACACAAATGCTGTTTTTTTATACTTAGGTCGGGCAAGGCAGCTACTTGGCTTTAAACCGATTATACTCGTCTCAGAAATATTCAATAATTTTGATCAGAATAAAGACAAGCCAGAGGAAGAAAGTATTCATGAGTTTCGCTGCCCAAATCAAAATCCCGGCCACTTACATGCGCGGAGGCACCAGTAAAGGGGTGTTCTTTAAACTGGACGATTTACCTGCTGCTGCACAACAGGCAGGCCGAATTCGGGACCAGTTATTATTAAGAGTGATTGGCAGCCCGGATCCATATGGCAAGCAGATTGATGGGATGGGCGGTGCCAGTTCAAGTACCAGCAAAACTGTGATTCTGTCTAAAAGTCAGCAAGAAAATCATGATGTGGATTATCTGTTTGGTCAGGTATCGATTGATCGACCTTTTGTGGACTGGAGTGGTAATTGTGGCAATCTGACTGCAGCAGTCGGGGCATTTGCGATCTCCAATGGTCTAGTCGATCCTGCACGTATTCCTGAAAATGGGCTGTGTACGGTGCGAATCTGGCAGGCGAATATTCAGAAAACCATTATTGCCCATGTACCGATGCAGAATGGTCAGGTTCAGGAACTAGGCGATTTTGAACTGGATGGCGTAACTTTCCCAGCAGCCGAAGTACAGATTGAATTTCTGGATCCTGCCGATGATGATGCCGAGGGCGGTTCAATGTTTCCGACCGGAAATTTAACCGATACGCTAGAAGTACCGAATATTGGCAGCTTTGAAGTAACGATGATTAATGCCGGGATCCCGACAGTTTTCTTAAAGGCAGAAGATCTGGGCTATAACGGTACCGAGTTACAGGACCATATCAATAATGATGCAGCTGCCTTGGTGAAGTTTGAAACCATCCGAGCCTATGCTGCTCAACAGATGGGTCTGATTCAGGACATTAGTGAAGCTGTTACACGTCAGCATACGCCAAAGATCGCTTTTGTGGCTCCACCAAAGACTTATACGTCCTCTAGTGGTAAGGAAGTCACTGAAGCAGATAGCGATATTCTGGTCCGTGCCTTATCGATGGGTAAATTGCATCATGCCATGATGGGGACAGCGGCTGTAGCGATTGGGACAGCGGCAGCAATTCCGGGAACCTTGGTTAATCGTGTTGCAGGTGGCGGGGAGCGTGAATCAGTCCGCTTTGGTCATCCTTCCGGTACCTTAAGAGTGGGTGCGCAAGCAGTGCAGGAAAATGGGGAATGGAAAGTGAAAAAAGCCATTATGAGTCGTAGTGCGCGTGTGCTAATGGAAGGTTGGGTGCGTGTTCCTGAAGATGTTCTTTCTTAAAATTATTTCTTGAGAAATTAGCCTAAGTAAAACCATCAGTTCTCTGGTGGTTCTTTTATTGATGCAGATTTTCTACCTCAAATTTTCAGTCTAAATACAGAATTATGAAACAACATTTGGATTTAAGACTGAAAATTCAATGCAATTCTAGGTACAATGCCTGATAACAGACAGGCACTTATAAACTGTCATTTTATTATTCTGGCTACGTATTCGAGGCGAATGTGTCATCTATCACTGACGTATCAACCCATGCACTAACTCAAGCACAACAACGGATTCAACACGATTTAATGACTGCCTTGGAAGCCTTTTCCATTCCGGAACCGTTAAAGTCGGCAGTACATCATGCCGTAATGCTAGGAGGAAAGCGGGTACGTCCAGCACTCTGTTATGCCACTGCCGCTTTAAAACCGAATCAGAATAGTGCTGCGGTACGCCGTGCCGCAGTTGCGATCGAGTTTATTCATTGCTATTCACTGGCACATGATGATCTGCCATGTATGGACAATGACTTGTTACGTCGTGGTCAGCCAACCTGTCATGCTGCTTTTGGTGAAGATACGGCTCTTTTGGCGGGTGATATTTTGCAATCTATGGCGTTTGAAATTCTGGGTAGTCGTCTGTTTGATCAGGGGCCTGCAGTAGAACCTGCGATTGTCTTGAAGCAGATGCAGATTCTGGCGACTGCTTCCTCGAAAATGGTCAATGGTCAGGTACTGGATTTACAGGCCGAAGGCAAAAAAATTGATCAGGAAGCATTGGAAACCATTCACCGAAATAAAACCGGAGCTTTGATCAGTGCAGCGATCATGATGGCAGCGGTGACGATCTTTGAAGGGACTGATGTGGCAATTCTAAAACTGCGTGAATTCGGGCAAGCCATTGGTCTTGCTTTCCAGGTGCAGGACGATATTCTGGATATTATTTCTGATACAGAAGTGCTGGGTAAAACGGCGGGCAAGGATGAACAGGTGGAGAAGTCAACTTATCCAGCATTGATGGGTTTAGAGAAAGCCCAAGCCTATGCACAGCAATTACATGATCAGGCCATGACTGCACTGAATCATTTTGAAAGTCAAGCCGATGACCTGATGCAGATTACCCAGTTCTTGCTGACACGTAAAAGCTGATTTTAATAAACTAATCTTCCTGAAATCAGCTTAAAACAAGCATAAAAAAGAGGACTTAAAGTCCTCTTTTCTTTTATATTGAATTACTTGCTTTCGTTATACAGACGTTCTGCCTGTTCAAAGCGTGTTGTAATTTCAGCTGTTGGTGCTTTGCCTAAGAGACTTACAACCACAATCGCAATCCATGAACAGATAAAGCCTGGAATAATTTCATAGATGCCGGCTGGAATAAAGCCAAGACCTGTTCCGCCAATAGTATTCTTCCACAGAATCACCATACATGCACCAACGATCATGCCTGCCAAAGCGCCATTCAAGGTCATACGTTTCCAGAACAGAGACAGAATAATCAGTGGACCAAAAGCAGCGCCAAAACCAGCCCAGGCATACGCCACCAGACCAAGCACTTTAGATTCAGGATTACCAGCCATCCAGATTGCCAGTAAAGCAATGAGAAGTACCATCAAACGACCGACCCAAACCAACTCTTTTTGTGAGGCATTTTTACGCAGGAATGATTTATAGAAGTCTTCAGTCAAGGTACTTGAACAAACCAGTAACTGACAGCTAAGCGTACTCATCACTGCAGCGAGAATTGCCGCCAGAACCACACCAGCAATCCATGGGTTAAACAGGATTTTAGTCAGTTCCATAAACACGGTTTCAGGATTGGCATTCACCACAGCAGCGAGTTCCGGATGTTGCTGGAAATAGGCAATACCAAAGAAACCTGCGGCCACAGCACCACCCAAACAAAGCGTCATCCAGGTCATCCCGATACGGCGTGCATTTGGAATCGACTTCACTGAATCGGCGGCCATGAAACGCACTAAAATATGCGGCTGACCAAAATAACCCAAACCCCATGCCATTAATGACAGGATCGCGATGGTACTCAGATCACCGACCAAGTTCATGGCCTGTGGACGTGCGGCTTCCAAAGCGAGCGTAACTTGCGACATATCTGAAAAAGTCAGGATGGTTACGATTGGTGTAAGAAGCAGGGCGAAGATCATCAGGGTTGCCTGAATGGTATCCGTCCAGCTGACTGCCAGGAAACCGCCAATAAACACATAACTGATCGTTGCAATCGCACTGATCCAGAGCGCTGTACTATAAGACATGTCGAACATACTTTCGAACAGACGTGCACCTGCCACCATGCCTGAAGCACAGTAAATTGCAAAGAAAATCAGAATGACAAATGCAGAAACCACACGCAGTACTTTTTTCTGATCGTTAAAACGGTTCGAGAAATAGTCCGGTAGGGTCAGGGCATTATGCTGGACTTCGGTATGGACCCGTAAACGACCCGCAACCAGCAGCCAGTTCAGCCAGGCACCGATAATCAGACCAATCGCAATCCACATTTCAGACAGGCCTGAAAGATAAATTGCACCCGGCAAGCCCATCAGCAGCCAACCACTCATGTCGGAAGCCCCTGCAGAAAGTGCAGTTACGAAACTACCTAAACGTCGGCCCCCTAAGATGTAATCAGAAAAGTTGTTTGTCGCACGGTATGCCATCAGGCCAATCATGACCATGCCGACAATATAAAAAAGAAAGGTAATTAAGGTTGGATTTAGGGAGCTCATACGGTATCCATTTTTAAGTTGGACAGTAGATCGAAACAAGGATTATGACAGATGCGAAAGACTTTAATCCGAAAGCCAAGCAACATCGAATCCAGAGGATTTCAAAAATAAACGCGAAATTTAACCATAAATTCACAATCTTTGCTGAGATTTTCTTATTTTGAAAGAAAATAGGCAACCAATTGGCTGCCTATTGTGAAGTATCTCTGAAATTTAGTGACGTCCCATCACACCGCGGATGGTATTCAGCACATCGGCAGGCAAGACCACAGTCTTGGCATTTGGAGACTTGGCCATATCCTGCATGGCTTTGACATATTGTTCACCCAACAGATAAGCCACAGGAATTTCCTTATCGCCAATTGCCTGACTCACCATATCAATCGCACGCTGTGAAGATTCTGCCAGTACGACTTGCGCTTCTGCATCACGACGTGACGCTTCCAGACGACCATCAGCTTCCAGAATGGCGGCCTGTTTTTCACCATCCGCTTTAGTGACGGTTGCACGACGTTGACGCTCTGCCGCTGCCTGTTCTTCCATCGCCGTCTGCATGGTTACAGAAGGTTTGATATCCTGGATTTCAACCGTCTTTAAGGTGATTCCCCAGTCTGAAATATCATCAGAAATGCTGGACTTTAAACGTGCCTTGATATGATCACGCGAAGATAAGGCATCATCCAGATCCATTTCACCCACGATTGAACGTAGCGAAGTTTGTACCAGGTTCTGAATTGCCCAGGAGTAATTCTCAATCCCGTATACCGCTTTTTCAGGAGTTGTCAGGTTGATATAAGCCACCGCATTCATCAGCAAGACAGCGTTATCACGGGTAATTACTTCCTGCGAAGGAATATCCAGAACGATATCTTTGGTGGTGACTTTATAAGCCACTTCATCTACATAAGGAATGACAAAATTCAGGCCAGGATTAAGTGTGGTGTGGTATTTACCCAGACGTTGTACGATCCATTTATAGCCTTGTGGAACAATTCGTACACCCTTAAAAATGGTAATCGCAACAAAGGCCAAGAACGCAATAACAATGATAGTGCCAGCAGACATAATTTATTCACCTTTTTCGTTTTGATATTGAGTGCTGTGGGGCTGTACAACCAGGTCATTTCCCAAGATATCGACAACACGGACACGATCTCCGACTTGGACTTTATCCAGAGCGCGGCAATCCCATTCATCTGAGCCTAAAACTGGCAGCGGAAAACGGACCCGGATCTGATCCTGTTCAAGATCGGTCTGAATCACCATGCCAATTTGGCCAATAGTGGCCTCACGCGACAAGCCGGCTTTGGTCTTGTCGATAGAAAGCGGCTTGATAAACTTGAACCAGAGCAAGGTACAAAGAACAGACAGGATGATCCAGGTCAGGATCTGGGTGGTCAGTCCCATCATCGGGAACATCCAGTACAGAATGCCGACCATAATGGCACCAATCCCGAACCAGAGGGCAGCAAAAGCGGGCAGGAGTAATTCTGACAGAATAAGAAGTATTCCCAATACAAACCAGTGCCAAGGTTCAAGAACTAATTCCATATCGTGACCTATATTGCTAAGTATTTAATTAATCATCATCTTTATATGATTTACTTCCAATGTAGCAGATGCTGCAGCAGATGAATATAAAAAATTTCTGATTAAAATTTTGCCGGTCGTGCAGGCTTGAATGCAGCCGGAGACTGCCTAAAATCACTGATGGCTTTTTCAATTGAACGGATTTTTAATTGCGCGGCTTTTTCACCTTCGAGAATGGTTTCATTGCTGGCTTTTAAATCCAGCGTACCGATATGACCTACTTTAGGCTGGATTACAATATTGGCCTGACTGAGTTCTTCATTGATACTTTGCTGACCCATGATATTAATCGTCTGGTCCAGTACGCCCCACATGTTGAGCGCTTTATTGCTGTCCGGACGGGCAGAAATATCTACGGCAATAACAATATCAGCTCCCATATCTTTGGCCGTTTTTACCGGAATCGGGCTAACCAGACCGCCATCGACATATTTCGTACCGCCAATCACAGCGGGTACAAAGACATTCGGAATGCTGCAAGAGGCACGCACGGCTTGTCCGGCATTGCCTTTAATAAAGTCAGCTTTACGGCCATTGTCCAGGCGGGTTGCCACTGCCGCGAAGCGAATCGGGAACTGTTCAATCGGTTTATTCGCCACATTTTTATTGACGAAATCCTGCAGTTTCTGTCCGGCAATAATCCCTTGACGGTTCAAGGTTAAATCACGAATATCAGATTCCTTAAAGTTCAGGGCAATTTGCTGCAACTGATAAGGAGATTTGCCGCTGGCATACAGGCTACCCACGAAGCTTCCGGCACTGGTTCCAGTAACAATCTTCGGTTTGATGCCATGCGATTCGAGGACTTTAAGTACCCCGATATGGGCAAAGCCTTTGGCACCGCCACCACCGAGAGCAATAGCTACCACAGGTTCACGAGCCTGAAGCGGAGTAGAGGGTGCTGGGGTTTTAGTAGCTTTATCACATGCTGCAAGGCTTAAGCCCAAGCAGCCAATCAGAGCATAACGGGCTAATTTCATTATAAAAAACTGACGATTAAATCAACAAAATTCAGGCTATCACATCAAAAAAAGCCAGTTTTGCCTAGTCTTTTTTCAAAAGCTTTTGTAACGGCTTGGCGACCCAATCCGGATTTTTGGCCGAAAATTTACCTTCATAATGCTTATAGATCTGTTCCAGATCATATTCATAATCACCTGTCAGGTGATATACACCGAGGATATGAACGGTCTTGATGTCATAGTCAAAGGAAAACATCACAATCGGCAAATGGGCTGCCTTGGCAATATGATAAAAACCACTGCGGATTTTTTCTGGCGCCTTGCGAGAACCTTCCGGTGCCATACCTACCCAGATCCGATCAGTCTTATTAATGACATCAACAATCTGTCAGGTATGTCCTTGAGGGGTATCACGTACAACCGGAACCACACCAATCCATTCCAGGATCGGTTTAAGTGGTGTGCGGAATAAACTGTCCTTGCCAAAAATCGTGATCTGAATGCCGAGACCGAGCAAAGCATTGAAGCCCAGCCAGGCATCGATATTCGAGGTATGCGGGGAAATAATCGCTACTGCTTTAGGCAGGTTAGGGAATTCGCCTTTGAGCTGCCAGCCCTGAGCCAGAAATAGCTGTTTAAACAGGGCTTGGCTCAGTTTACCTCCGCGGGAGGGAACCAATGGAGGGAGTCTGGGGAAACGTGTTGTACTCATCAATGTCTCATCCTGAAACGTATTTTTCTTTATTTTTGATCATATTAGACTGTTGTAAAATCTGGATCATTGGCAAAATGTATAGCGATGATGGATGCTTTTAGCATTTTTACCTTAAGGACCTGCGCTGAATATGCGGAATACTTATATTTTACTGTTTTCCCTATATTGGGCACAGGGGCTTCCGGTCGGGTTTATGACGCACGCTTTACCTGTAATTTTACGAGCTGAAGGCGTATCTCTGGCACATATTGGTGGCTTTGGTCTGCTCATGCTGCCATGGTCGATTAAAATCTTCTGGGCACCTTTAGTCGATCAGCATGGATCAAAATCTCGAGGCCATTATCGAAGCTGGATTATTCCTTTGCAATGGCTTTCTGTCGCTGTACTGATTGGGCTGTCCTTCTTGCCGATCCAAGCCTTAAACCAGCCCCTGTTTCTGCTGATCTTTTTTATCACGTTGTTAGTGATGAATGGGATCGGTGCTACTCAGGATATTGCTACAGATGGACTGGCAGTCAATATTCTGAAAAATGAACAGCAACACTGGGGTAATACCTTTCAGGTGATTGGCTCCCGCTTGGGCTTTATTGTTGGAGGCGGGGCAATCCTGTGGTTACTCGATTTTTTGCATTGGCAGATAACCTTTTTACTGCTGGCAGCTCTGGTCTTTCTGAATACTTTACCGGTGTTATGGTTTAAAGAGCCGGATCATCAAAAGATGGTTTCTTCATCATCTGAAAAATTACCTGCTCGGACTAGAATCAAAGCTTATTTTCAATATTTTTTAGCTGATTCTACCTTGGCGACATGGCTGCTGGTTTTACTGACCTTTAAAGTGGCAGATGGTCTGTCTGGGCCCTTATTAAAACCTTTGATGGTCGATTTGGGACTGAGTTTTAGTCAGATTGGTATTTATGTCACCATGCTTGGTGCTTTTGCAGCATTAATTGGCGCAGGGCTAGCAGGCTGGTGTTTGAAATACTGGTCGCGCAGCTGGAGTTTAATGATTTTCTCTATTCTGAAAATACTCAGTCTAATCGCTTATGCCTGGCTGGCTGCACAATATGAAGCCCAAAACAAAGTGGCAAACTGGATCATTTATCTCATTAATGCTGCCGAGGATATGATATCGGCCATGCTCTTAGTCGTTATGTTGACCTTGGTGATGCAATACAGCCGCAAGCATCTGGCAGGAACTGATTTCACTTTTCAGGTCGCCTTGATGGCTACTATAAGCGGGGGACTTTATAGCCTGAGCGGGCTACTAGGGGACGCTTTGGGTTACCGAAACTATCTAAATTTGATCGTAATCATCGCGATTTTTTGCCTGATTCCTATTTTCCGATGGATGAAAGTAGCGAAAAATATTTAAAATCTCTTATGAATAAGTAAGTTAATTCACTCCCCACCTAAAGTATTAAAAAGAATATGTAAATATTTTTTTAATAATTTTGTAATATAGGCGTCGTGTGTATTATTTGTAACAAAATAAGTTAAAGGATTTTTTAATGAAAACTAAGTTAGCAACAGCAATCGCACTCAGCCTTTTAGCGGGGACTACATTTGCAGCACCAACTTTCTATGGTGAAATCGATCTTTCTCTAGATCATGTACAAGCAGATAATAAAAATGGCGTAGAAGATCGTCATATTACTGACTTGAACTCTAATAACTCATTCTTGGGTTTAAAAGGGGATGAAAAATTAACTGACCGTTTAAGCGCGTTATACCAAGCTGAATTCACATTCTATAGTGATGAAGGTTCAAACAGCAGCAATGACGTATTCGTACCGCGTAATATTCTCATTGGTTTAAAAGATGAGAAATTAGGTGCGTTAAAAGTCGGTAAGATTGATACGCCTGTAAAACAGCTTTCTGCTGTAGTGGATACTTTCAACAACTATGTAGCAAACAATGCTGACGTAAACGGTATTATGGCAGGTGAAAACCGTATCGATAACGTATTGGTTTATGAAACTCCTGCATTCAATGTGGGTGAAGGTAAGGTTGAGGCAAAACTTCAGCTTGCAACTGGTGAAGGTAACGACACTATTAAAGCAACTAAGGGCGGCTCTACTGTTGCTGGTCGTGGTTTAGGTGATTCTTGGTCTTCTTCAGTTGTTTACTCAGACAAAACATTTGTCGCAGGTCTGGGTTATGACAAAGCAATTCCATCTCGTCTTTTAGCACGTGGTTTTCTAAATGCTGATTCACGTGATGTAGGTGAGCGTTCTAATTTTACTACTGAACTAAATACACTACGTGCGATTGGTCGTGTGAATTTGGATAATGGCTTGTCAATCCGTGGTTTATACCAAGTTTCAGATGTTGAAAATGCAGATGCTAGTGTTCCAGTTAACGTTACTGTTGAAGGTGTAACAACTAACATCGCCCCAACATTTGCGCGTAATATCGACGATGCTCAAGCATGGTTGATTGGTGCTGAATATAATCTACCAAACGCGAAAAAATGGACAGTAAAGGGTCAATATAGCTACAGCGATGTGACTTTCAATAATGCAACTCCAGACTTTGAAGCTAAGCAAATTCTTGCTGGTGTAGACTACGCTTTATCTAAGCAAGTGAAAGTGTACGGTACAGCAGGTTACTTAACTATTGAACAAGGTTCTGATGAAGACAATCAGTTACTTGTTGGTACAGGCTTCGAATACAAATTCTAATTTTAGAGCATAAAAAAAGCGATGCTTCGGTATCGCTTTTTTTATGCCTGAAACAACAAAACTTAGCAATTTTATGTCTGATCTAACAAGTTTCGGACTGTTAACATGATTGAAAGTTTCAGCATTTCGTTTTGAAAATTATGCCTATTCAAGCCGTTTTATTTGATCTCGACAATACCTTGACCCATCGTGATCTGACGACACAGGCCTATAGCCGTTATCTGGCGGAGTATTATGCTTCGGCACTAGCACAGATTGAACTTGAGAAAATTATTGAGATTGTGCGACGCATAGACAATGGCGGTTATCCGAAAAAGGAATTGCTGACTCATGGCAGTATTGGCGCTTCAGCTGCATATGCATTGTTGCAGGAATTATCCTGGTTAACTCCACCAGATCTAGAGGAGCTAGCGCAGTTCTGGTTCAGCGAGTTTGGACGTTTCGCCGTAGAGATGCCGCAAGCAGGGCAAGTATTAAAACAGCTTAAAACTGAAGGTTATCGATTGGCCATTGTATCCAATGGCGGACATGAGACCCGATTAAATACCATTTGCGGTTTAGGTATTGCAGATTATTTTGATGAGATTATCAGTTCAGGATTGGTCGGCTTTAATAAACCGCAACCGGAAATTTTCCAGATCACCGCAGAGCGTTTAGGCGTACAGCCAGAACAATGTCTTTATATTGGTGATCATCCTGTCAATGATGTTCAAGGCGCAACAGCCGCAGGTATGCATGCTTTGTGGATGCAAGGTTTCCATCCGGATGCTGGGCATATTCAATACAAGATTCAGCAACTACCAGAAATATTTGATCATTTACAAAGGCTTAAGCAGCTCTAAGTAATCCGGTGGCTATTCATGGCTTTTGCCCATTGGTGAGAGTGACAGCGTGGACAAGTCTGTGCTGCTTCTTTTAAATGCTGGACTTGACCGCAATAGATACAGGCATAAAGCTCTTCTGGTCTGACTTCTTTGACAATGCAGCAGGATTTAGGGAAAAGCGGGAGCCCATGCCGAACATCATCTGGATGGAAATACAAAATACTAAATTTACCGTCAGTTTCCAGTAAACCCAAGCGCACCTGACCCAAGTGTTCAATGCCTTGCTGACGCATCTCAGCAAAGAATTCATCATGAGACATTTTGCCTTTTTTAATTTCATTGATGACCAGTAAACCATCTTCCACAATATGAATCGGTTTGCCTTCGAGCAGGTCTTCAAACCATTGAAATTTCATCATGAGCCAAGTAGTCAGACGATACAGGAAAATGATCACCGACATGATCAGCGCCGCCTGAATCAGGGGAAGATCTTCTGTAAACATCGGATCGCCGGCAATGGAACCCAAAGCAAGAATGATGGTAACTTCAAAGATCGAAAGTTGTCGTACCCCACGTTTACCTGTCAGCCGCAGAAACAGGATAATCATCGCGTACATCACTACACAGCGCAGCAAAATTTCTGTGGCAAATTCCCAGGTCGTATCATTTATAAATATGGTGGCCCAGTCCATTGTTATTATTCCAGATCACTCTTTGTTACGAGTCTATCAATCTCGGCTGTTAGTTTGCTGCTGTAATTGTGTAAGTTTTTGAATAAAAATAAATTATGTTTTTTGAATGTGATTGCTATGAGTGAAAGATATAGCGATTTTAAGAAAATAAGATAGATATTTCATGTAAATATTGATTGATTATTCAACAGATTAAATTTGAACCAGTTCACATTTTACTCTGTGTGATTTTTAATCAGTACAAATAATATCCTACTGAAATATATCAAGATAAAATCTGAGCAATTTCCTAGGAATAATGAGAACTATTTAATGATTTGTAATCAAATAACGTGATAATTATAAATTTCTGTATGTTGTGCCTTGAAAAATATAGCGATTAGATCAAGCTAAAAATCTGTTTTTTAAATTAAAAATATTAATTTTGACTTCCAAGAAAGGATGTATTGTGAAAAAGATATTCACGCTTTTAACGGTTATGGGCTTAAGTACAGCGGTATTTGCAGATGCAGACTGGAACTATGATCAGCCTGAACAATGGTCGACTCTAAACCAGAAATATTCAGCCTGTAATGGACTGAACCAGTCACCAATCAATATCGAGCGAACAGTCAAAGCCGAACTGGAACCGCTCAAGTTTAGCTATAACACTATGATTCACACAATTGAAAATAAAGGTCATACCGTTCAGGTAGACTTTGCCCAAGGCGGAGAATTACAGCTGGATGGTGAAACTTTTGTGCTGAAACAGTTTCATCTACATAGCCCAAGTGAGAACCTGATTAAGGGCAAGAGCTATCCTCTAGAGATTCATTTTGTCCATGCCAATGCTCAAGGGGAACTTGCTGTAGTGGCGATGATGTTTGAGCAGGGTACAGAAAATCCGATGCTTAAACGTATGTGGAATCGCTTGCCGAAAAAGCAAGGTGAAAAAGTCGTCTTGAAGAAACCGCAACCTGTAAATGAGATGTTGCCTAAGAATCTGGATTATTACCGCTTTAGTGGTTCGCTGACCACACCACCATGTTCCGAAGGTGTGCGCTGGTTAATTCTGAAAGAGATCCAGCAGGCCTCAAAGCAACAGATTTCAGAATTTTCCAAGCTAATGGGACATTCAAATAACCGTCCGGTACAGCCCTTAAATGGCCGTGTGGTACTGGAATAATAAACAGCAGCATGGAAAAAAGCAGACACAGTTCTGCTTTTTTTAATTCTGATACAAATTTCAATAGCCTAAGGTGAAAAGAACTTTGTGGCGAATGCTGAAAGAATTAATATAGATAAGATTTCCTTGGGTTTTTCTGCTGCCATGCTCTTTGACTTAAAAACCATGATCCAGCCATTCACAGCGCTTTCGCCACAGCAGAAGAAGCTGGATCGTCTGATTGATAAAATCGAACAGCAGAAGCTGGAGTTAAAACAATGGCAACAGGCTGAAGAAGACCTACAGCAATATACGCATAAAACTTTCATGCCGGTCTATCATGAATTACATGGTGTGCTGTTTGAGCAGCTCGAACAGCTCTGGAAGCACTTGCAGGAAACAGATTTTACCAAGGTCGAGTTGGTAGTACTGGATGAGAAGATTCAATACCTGGCAGATTATCTGCAAGATTCTCAGGCGATGTCAGCGCAAGAAGCCAATAAGGTCAATGAAATCTTCATCTATTATCAGCAACGCGCTGAACATGCTCAATTCAGAAAAAGCCAAAAAAAGACCAATGAACTGGAAAGGTTTTTTAAGAATGAAAATGTCCCAGATCCGGCAGATGCTGAGGGATTTGAAGAATGGGCTTCTGATCATTTTCAGCAAATCCGCGAGCAGGCCAAACTAAAACGCCAGCAGGAAAAACAGGAACAGGCGGCTGCGATGGCAGAGCAGTCAGTGAAATCTGTATATTTAAAGATTGCTGCGGCGATTCATCCGGATCGTGAAGCAAATGACGTAAAGAAGATTAAAAAGACTGAATTGTTGCAACGTGCCAATGAGGCTTATGCAGAACAGGATTTGTTTGCCTTACTGAAAATGCAGCTTCAGATTGAGCAAGATCGAGATCCTTCGCAAAAGAGTTTAAGTGCAGAGCAAGTGAAGTTGTATCAACTGGCTTTGGATGCGCAGAGCCAGAAGTTACAAGAACAGATCGATACATTGATCAATCGATTGGTCTGGTCATCAAAAACCAGAATTGCAGTCAAAAAGGCAAAAGGTAAGGTTCAAATTGCTGACTTGTATAAGCAGATTGATGAAGATACTTCTACTATCAAGCAGCAAATCAAAGTCGAAAAAGAACGCCTGATGTATATTAAAAAGATGAGTGGTTTAGAGATGTTTTTAAGGCATGGAATGCTTTAAGGTTTTTCTACCTCTTCCTTGGGGAGAGGTTATAAAATCTGCTAATCTCACAAAAAATAAAAAATACCATGAACAAAAAGCTTGATCCTCAACTTTTAATTTTCGCCAAATTCATGCGCCACACTGCCACCGATGCTGAGCACCTCATGTGGCAAATCCTTCGTGCCAAACGTTTTATGAATCTTAAATTTCGTCGTCAGCATGTGATTGAGCCTTATATTGTGGATTTTTACTGTCATGAAATTGGTTTGGTGATTGAGTTGGATGGCAGTCAGCATGGAACGGATGATGCTATGGAATATGATGCTGAAAGAACCAAGTTTTTGGAGGCTTTGGGTTTGAGAGTTGTGAGGTATTGGAATAATGAAGTGTTGGGGCGGACGGATGTGGTGTTGGAGGATTTGTCGCAGAGATGCTTCGAATTAAAAAATACCTCTCCCTAACCCTCTCCTGAAAGGAGAGGGAACTTCATTATGTATCGAATAGCAAACACTTCACAAAGAGTGCTCCCTCTCCCTATGGGAGAGGGCTGGGGTGAGGGCTTTAAAAGACATTGCCTACAATTTTTGATAAATCTACATCACGAGTGATATACCATTTCCAAAATGAAGAGAAAGGAAATTCAGGGTCACACATAGCCTTTAACTTTTCTATTCTCAGATTTTTTTCAGATGTTGTTAATATTAAACTATCATCTAGAAGCTCATCTTTAATCATCAAAAGCTTAGTTTGATATCTCTGAATTTGCTTTATCAATGTATGTCTACTTATACCTTTTAGAGCTGTATTCGTATCATTAAAACATTGGTCTAGAAGGCGAATTGTTGACTCAATTTCATGGTTACTTCCTAAATTTCCAACCTTTACAACTACTTTGTGGTCATCGTTATTGACAATTGGGCAGTGTAACTCGATAGCTTGAGCTACATCTAAACTTTGACAGCAATCTAAAATATTCTTGTGTATATTAGCTTTAATGCTATTACATCGAACGCAAGCATAGAAAAGATTAGCCCAATCAAATTTTTTTGAAAGGTCACCTTCATGTGGATCACGATGTTCAATATTTACGTCTGGAAAGCCTTTTCTTTCACATAAATAACATTTAGAAAAGAATATATCTTGTAGTACCTCAACTACATCAGATGCACGATAATCCTTTGTAGAGGTGCTTAAACTTTTAGGGAAAGTAGGTGGTCTTATAACTGAAAACATGAATTAATGACCCTCATGTTTCAATTTCGCAAGCTTATTTTTTGCGACCATATACTGAAGTTGCAACTCAACGGATAGTTTTGCAAAGTCTTTATTAAATTCATCTAATAAGCCTTGAATTATATTCAGTTCTTGAATTGAGTCTTCTGAGTTTATGAACTGTAAAAGTTGATCAGATAGCTGTTTTAGATTTTCATTATCATCTTTAACATGGAAAAGTTCTTTAATAATTGATTCATGTGAATAAAGACTCAAATCTTCCTCAAAGAATTCACCACTGGAAATATCATAAATTACCGTGTCATTATCAGTGGATGTAATCACAAAAGGCGAATGGGTGCTCACAATAAATTGGACTTTGGGAAATGCTTTTATCAAAAAAGGCAAAACTTTCTTTTGCAGAGAGATGTGAAGATGAACGTCTATTTCATCAATTATTGCTATACCAGAAAGATCTATTGGCTTAATATTTTTTAGCTGTGCTTCCATTAAAAGAGAAGCATATATTTTAAATATAGCTTTAAAGCCAGAAGATAGAGAGTCAAAAGTAAAAAAAGATTGCTTTTGACTGTCTACAAGTAAAACCTGATCACTCTGATGGTTGAATGAGATTCTAATATCAGGATTTTCTAATATGAATTTCAGATCTTTTTCTACTTTTTTAAACCAATGAAGCAGTTTTGAAGCTTCCCGTTTAAGTTCCTGTAACTTCGGTTGCTGTTCGGAAAATTGGATGAGCTGCGATTTTTTCGAAATTAAATATGCTTCTAATGCCTCTTCAATATTATCCCGATTTTTATTTAAACGATAATCTTCATAGTCTTTGAAGACTTTCATAATTAATCTATCATTTTTTACTCTAGATGCATCAAAAACAAAGACTTGATCTTTACTAAAATTATTAGGTGAAATTTTAAATAGTTCAGATACCTTATAGTACTGATCAATTGAGATTGTAAGACGGTTTATAAACTCTATGACATATTCAGGATTATTATAATAATAGTATTCTTCACTTATCTTATTTGGGTTGATTTCCTCTCTATGTGATTTTTTTAAATCTTCATTTGTATTAATTATATAACTCTTAGCATTCTTTCTGAATACCTCAACTTTTTGTAAAAGAATCTTGTAAAGTTGAGATAAATTTTTTCGAAATTCATGTTCATTGAAATTATGATTTTTTAAATCATAATAAATCTTGATTTCATTATTCTTTAAGTCTAGTGACTTAGGAAAGTTGTCTATACCATATTTAATATCTTTAAGTAGATTTTCACGCTCTAAATCTTGGTATTCAGAATATCGATTATTTATTAGATTATCTTCTAATTGTCTTAGAAAACGAGTCTTTCCAGATCCATTTTTACCTGTAATTATTAAATTTCTTTCTTTTAACTCAATTTTTTTACTCTGATAATATAAGAAACTGATTTTGTTCATAATAAAAATAAAGAGCTGAATAATCAGCCCTTTATACTACAAATTAGATCAAACTAACAACACATTAAAGCGCCGCAATCTGCTCCATATTTGCTTTAATCTTCGCTAACTGATCAGCAAATTCAGCAAGTTTCACTTTCTCGCCTTCAACCACAGCAGCAGGGGCTTTTGCCACAAAACCTTCATTAGAAAGTTTGTTAGCAATCTGGTCATGCTGTTTTTGAACTTTGTCCAAGTCTTTTTGCAGACGACCCAATTCAGCTTTAGGATCAATCAGACCCTTCATTGGAACGAATACAGACACGTGACCAACAACTGAAGATGAAGACAATGGTGGTTGTTCGCTGTCGCCTAAGAAGGTGATGCTTTCAACTTTAGCCAATGCTTGGAATAATGCTTCAATACGCGTGATCTGTGCTTTTTCAGCTTCAGTGGTGTTCTGAAGAAGAACAGGTAATAGGCGTGCATTACCTAAGCCCATTTCACCACGGATGTTACGTACCGCACCGATCAGACCTTGCAGCCATTGCATATCTGCTTCAGCTTGTTCGTTGATCTTCGCTTCGTCAGCAACAGGGTACTGAGCCAGCATGATAGTTTCGCCAGAGATCCCCAGTTTAGGAGCAAGCGTTTGCCAGATTTCTTCAGTCAGATACGGCATGATTGGATGCGCAAGACGTAAAGATGCTTCCATCACAGCCAATAACACACGACGAACTTCAGCTTTACGCTCTTCAGATACGTTTTCATCGTTTAGAACCGGTTTAGTCAGCTCGACATACCAGTCACAGTATTCATTCCAGATAAACTCGTAGATCGCTTGTGCAGCCAAGTCTAAACGGTAAGTCGCAAATGCTTGCTGAACTGCTTGTTCCGTTTTTTGCAGACGGCTCACGATCCATTGTTCAGGCAATTCCCAAAGATCAGGACGAGCATTTTGACCAACCGTTTGACCTTCAACATTCATCATCACGAAACGGGTACCGTTCCAGATTTTGTTGGCGAAGTTACGGTAACCTTCCACACGTTTCATGTCGAACTTGATGTCACGACCAGTGTTGGCAAGCGCACAGAATGTGAAACGAACTGCGTCGGTACCGTAAGCCTGAATACCTTCTGGGAATTCTTTACGGGTAGATTTCTCAATCTTCGCGGCTTGTTTTGGGTTCATCAGACCAAAAGTACGCTTTTGTACCAAGGTTTCCAGATCAACACCATCAATCAGGTCTAATGGGTCAAGCACGTTACCTTTAGACTTAGACATCTTCTGACCTTCACCATCACGTACTAGACCATGTACATACACAGTTTTGAATGGTACTTGTGGTGTGCCATCTTCATTTTTCATGAAGTGCATGGTCATCATGATCATCCGAGCAACCCAGAAGAAAATGATGTCGAAACCAGTGACAAGAACATCAGTCGGGTGGAAAGTATTCAAGAAATAGTTTTCTTTATCTTTCGCTTCGTCGCCAGTCCAACCTAATGTTGAGAATGTCCACAAACCAGAAGAGAACCAGGTATCCAGTACATCTTCGTCCTGTTTTAATTCAACTTCAGGTGCAATACCGTGTTTCGCACGAACTTCTTCTTCGTTACGACCGACAAATACATTACCTTCAGCATCGTACCAAGCCGGAATACGGTGACCCCACCACAATTGACGCGAGATACACCAGTCCTGAATGTTATTCATCCATGACATGTACATGTTGCTGTACTGCTCAGGAACGAACTTGATACGGCCATCTTTAACCGCTTCAATTGCAGGTTCAGCCAGTGGCGCAATTTTTACATACCATTGGTCTGTCAGTAATGGCTCAACGATCACACCTGAGCGGTCACCGCGAGGTGGTTTTAGTGTGTAAGGTTGGATTTGGTCTAACCAGCCTTCAGCTTCTGCTTGCTCAACCAGTTTCTTACGTGCTTCAAAACGTTCTAAACCAATGTAGTCTGCTGGTGCAGGGATGGTTTTAGAAATCTGTTCGCCGGCTTTCGCAATGTACTCAAACTCAGCAAGAACTTCAGCATTTTTGTTGAAGATGTTGATTAGTGCCAGACCACAGCGTTTACCCACTTCATAGTCATTGAAGTCGTGCGCAGGCGTAATTTTCACACAGCCTGTACCGAATTCTTTTTCTACATATTCGTCAGCAACAATGGCAACGGTACGGCCAGTAATAGGCAAAACGATATTTTTACCGACAAGATGTGCATAACGCTCATCTTCAGGGTTGACCGCAACCGCAGTATCACCGAGTAATGTTTCTGGACGAGTGGTTGCAACGACAATATGGTCTTTGCCATCTTGAGTGCGAAGCGATTTATCTTCAAAGAAATATTTGAAGTGCCACAATGAGCTTTGTTCTTCTTTATCAGATTCTACTTCAAGGTCAGACAGGGCAGTTTGCAGTTTAGGATCCCAGTTCACCAGACGTTTGCCGCGGTAAATCAGGCCTTCTTCATGCAGTTTCACGAACACTTCTTTAACGGCATTGGATAAACCTTCATCCATGGTGAAGCGTTCACGTGACCAGTCTACTGAAGAACCCAAACGACGGATTTGACGGGTAATGTTACCGCCAGACTGTTCTTTCCATTCCCAGACTTTTTCGATGAACTTTTCACGGCCCAGATCATGACGACTTACGCCTTGAGCACCTAACTGACGCTCAACAACCATCTGGGTTGCAATACCCGCATGGTCAGTACCTGGCTGCCATAAGGTATTTTTGCCTGACATACGGTTATAACGAGTCAAGGCATCCATGATGGCATTGTTAAAACCATGACCCATGTGCAAGCTACCAGTGACGTTTGGCGGCGGAATCATGATACAGAATGATTCACCTTTTTGAGACGGCTTGAAGTAACCGCGCTCTTCCCAGGTTTGGTACCATTTTTTCTCGATCTCGGTCGGATCGTAGGTCGTAGCAATATTTTGCGCTGAATCAGTCATAGTCTAAACAGATCAAAAGTGGATAAAAAATTGCATCTATTGTAGCAAAAAAATCAAGGTATGCGGCAGCTTAACCAAAAGCAAACTTTCGCCAATTGGCAGTTGCCTGAACTCAACGTATGATAGATTGATAAAACGCGACTCATCGCAGACGATTAAAAAAAGGATAACAAGATGAGCTATAGCATTTCTCTCAAGATTCACCCCGATACCCATCAACGCTTTAAAGACCTGCATTCCCGATTTAATGCCGGTGAGCAGGAAAGCCTGGCCAAACTGCTCGGTGAAAATCTGGCCGATATTGCCTGTGAAATTATTGACCAGATTTTTGGTCGTGTGGTGCAGCTCTCTAGCTCCCCAGATCAGGAATCCGAAAAAGTCATTCAACAGATTTTAGAAACGACTCGCAAATATATGCCATGGTCGGTTTCTTTCTTTGGTAATGATCGGCTGATTCCTATGGTGAACTATCTGTACAAGATGACCCATGAAAATGAAGATGGATACTTTGTTCGCTATCCGGTAGAACGCATGCTGATCATGGAACTGCTGGGCTGCGTGGAGCAGATGAAAAGTGGCAATAACCAGTATGTCTCACCGGCATTGAAAGCTTTTATTCAGGTGGTGGATCAGGGTGTGACGCATCTGGTGCGTGAACCAAAAAAGATGCTGAAATTTAATGTGGTGGTGGATAAAACATTGAATGGTGTGATTCACCTGACCACACAACTGGGTTATAAACGTTTTGATAAACTCGGTAGCCTCTATGATGCGGATACCATGAGTTATTATTTTGAGCAGTTGCTGGCATTTCTGGAAGATGAAATGCCGCCAGGAACACATTCATATAAAGAGGGTGACAGGATTTAATGGCAAAACTAGAAAATTTACAGGGAAAAGTAGTCTGGATTACCGGAGCATCTTCAGGAATTGGTAAGGCACTGGCTGAAGAATGTGCTGCCCAAGGTGCACAGATAGTATTGACTGCACGACGTTTGGAAGAACTGGAAAAAGTCCGTTCAGGACTGGTGAATCCTGATCAACACATCTCAGTCGTGGCCGATATTACTGATGAAAGTCAGGTACGCACGGCTTATGAACAGGTGCTAAGTGAGAAAGGCCGCATTGACTGGCTGATCAATAATGCCGGACTCAGTCAGCGTGCCCTGATTCAGGAAACCACCATGCAGACTGAACGCGCCATTATGGAAGTCGATTATTTCTCTCAGGTGTTTTTCACCAAAACAGTTTTACCGACATTTTTAAAACAGAAATCTGGCCGGATTGCTTTTATTTCCAGTGTGGCCGGCCTGCTTGGAACTCAATATCGGGCGTCTTATTCAGCAGCCAAAGGCGCGATTCATATGTGGGCGAATAGCCTGCGCGCTGAAATGGCAGATCAGGGTATTCAGGTATCCGTGATTTTTCCGGGCTTTATTAAAACTAATGTGTCTTTTAATGCCTTAAATGGGGAAGGCAAACCTCAGGCCAAGCAGGATGAAGCGATTGAAAATGGCCTGGAACCGGCTGATTTTGCCCGTCAGACTGTAGAAGCGTTGAAACGTGGTGAAGAATATATCGTGGTGGGGGGCTCTAAAGAAAAACTGGGTGTTCTAGTGTCACGTCTATCGCCAAAAGTATTGTATAAGATGATTCGCAAAACTAAGGTGAAATAATCTGTTTGCAAGATCAAGCTGGTTGTCATCGGTTACAGGTTTATTGCTCGATAGAAATAGACCTGTAATCTGAAAATAGTATGCTCATCTTTATAATTTATCTATTTTAAGCTTCCTGATCTTGTCCAATGAATTCATTTATTTCCTCTATCTCTTTTGTCCATATCCCATTTTCACAACATAAAACTGCATAAAAGTAGCAAAACCGTCTTCAGTATTCAGTTTTAATAAAAATCATATAAAAGATTGAGATGGGAGCATTTGCCATGAAAACGCCGGTACCGGATTACTTGAATCATGTGCTTTCTGCTTGCCATGATAATAAAAAAGGCGCGCTGGCAGATTACATTCCTGAACTTGCTGCGGTTGATCCTGACAAGCTCGGACTTGCACTATCGACAGTAGATGGAACCATCTATTCTGCCGGGGATGATGACGTTGAATTTACCATGCAGTCTCTTTCCAAGCCTTTTGCCTATGCGCTAGCAATCAAGGAACTAGGGCTAAAACAGGTACTGGAAAAAGTGGGTGTAGAACCTTCGGGAGAGGCCTTTAACCAGATTTCGTTGGAAAAAGAACGCAATATTCCAAAAAACCCGATGATTAATTCTGGTGCGATTACCACGCATTCTCTGATTCCTGCCAAGAAAACAGTATCACGTGCTGAACAGTTACGCCGTTTTTTAAGTGGACTGGCTGGACGTGAATTGTCCTTTGATGAGCAGGTGTATAACTCTGAGATTAAAACGGCTTTTCGGAATATGTCGATTGGCTACATGTTACGTACTGTTGGGGTGCTGGACGAAGATCCTAAAGAAATCGTGCATGGCTATATCAAGCAGTGTGCGATTAAGGTCACCGTCAAAGATCTAGCCGTGATCACCAGTATATTGGCCAATGGTGGTGTGCATCCCAAGACAGGGAAACGTATGCTGGATCGGGCTTTAGTCCGGCAATTGCTCAGTGTCATGCTGACCTGCGGTATGTACGATGCTGCAGGTGACTGGTTGACTACAGTCGGTATTCCAGCCAAGAGTGGCGTGGCAGGTGGCATTATTGGAGTACTGCCAGGGCAAGTGGGGATTGCAGTATTTTCACCAAAGATTGATGAGCATGGTAACAGTGTGCGTGGTGTCAGAATCTTTGAAAATCTGTCGCACGATATGGGGCTGCACCTTATGGAAGGTACGCCGTCAGCACAGACCATTCTGCAAAGCCGTTATACGGTGGGTAAAAAGAATAACGTCGTGGTTTATGAACTGCGTGGAGTGCTGCAATTTACTGAGTCTGAAATGCTGCTACGCATTTTGCAGGATGAACCTGAAGGTAAAAGTACCATTATCCTCGATTTGACTAATCTCACTTTGATGCATGATGTCGGTGCCCGAATGCTGTTTGAAGGTGTAGATCGTTTAAAACAGGATGGACATAAAGTACTAGTCGTAGATTCAGAAGGTTTGCTGGATAAGGACCAGTTGAAGGGTAGAAAAAGGGTGGTGGTGACGGAGGAGTTGGAGACACATTTGCAGAAATATAAATAAAATAATCCCTCCCAACCTCCCTTTAATAAAGGGAGGAGCTGTCACGTAATTTATTTGTTTACCTGGAGTTCCCCTCTTTGGAAAAGAGGGGTCAGGGGAGATTCTAAAAAAGAGAATAAAAATGAAACCCTATCATAAAAATTTAAAACAAGTTTCACGCAATCTACGAAACAACATGACTGAAGCTGAAAAGCTGCTCTGGTCTAGATTACGTGGAAAACAATTATTAGGTTTGCAGTTCTACCGACAGAAACCGATTTTAAATTACATCGTGGATTTTTATTGTCCATCAGCAAATCTAGTGATCGAGTGTGATGGTAGTCAGCATTTTACTGAGGAGAATTTAGAAGCAGATCGAATAAGAGATGAAGCTTTGGCTCACTTGGGATTGAAGTATTAAGATTTGATAATAGAGAGGTGATAGGGAAGATTGATGGTATGGTGGAAATGATTTATCAGTATTGTTTGAATGATTCCTTAAGAGAATCCCCCTTTATAAAAGGGTGAGAAGCACCGCTTCGCAAGGGAGGGATTTTTAATTATTTAATATGCTCAGCAATATCAGTAAAGATCACACCTAAACCATGCGCGCCAGCATCCGGATAACCCAGACTACGATCACCCACAGTCCCGGCACGGCCCATACGTGCCACGATGTCTTTGGTTGATTCCGCACCTTGAACTGCCGCTTGAGCACCTAAAATAAAGTTCTCTTTAAAAGTCTTGTCAGTATTGACCGACCAAGAATCTGCACATGGCACCAGAGCATCAATTAAGGTTTTATCACCCACAACTGCACCTCGACCAAATGAACGTTCGCCTGTGACTTGAATGCCTTTTACCGCTGCTTGTAACATCTCGGCAAAATCAGCCACAGTTAAAGTGGTTTTGCTTTTAATGGCTTTACTGGCTGCACGGAATGCTGAACCCCAGATTGGACCTGATGCACCGCCACAATGTTCCATGATGATCATAGAGCAGTTCAGCAGGAAATCATCCATCTGTTCAGCTTGAACCAGTTCATGCCATTGACGTTTTAGCTGTTTAAAGCCTTTAGATACGCTCATACCGAAGTCGCCATCACCTGCATGAGCATCCAGTTCACAGAAAGGCACTTCATTTTTAATAATGCAGGCACTCATCACATCGACCACATAGCGCATGTTTTCAATAGTGAATTGTTCATTGGCAATCACAGCATGTTCAGGATGCGTTTCAACATCTGTATTTACTGTGCGTACAGCAGCTTCGTCTTTGGCCGCAAACTCAAATGGCAGTGCAGTTGAACCATCCATTTTAAATGCAGGAGTATTGGCTTCTGCATCCAAATAAGTTTTCAATTCATCATCCACCGCCAACAAGGAAACAGATGCACCTGCCATGTCGATACTGGTCATGTAGTTGCCGACAAAGGTACGGTAAATCTTGATGCCTTTGCTTGCCAGATGTTCACATACATCATTATTAAACACATACAACTCTTGCAGTGGCGTTGTGCCAAAGCCATTTACTAGAACAGCCACTTCAGTCAGGTTTGGACGATCCAGAAACAAGTCATCAACAATACGTTGTGCCAGTTCTTTAGACGGCAGAATCTTTTCACGACGGATGCCCGGTTCACCGTGGATGCCTACGCCGTATTCCATTTCATCATCAGCTAAAGTGAAGGTTGGGGTGCCTTTGGCTGGAACGGTACAAGAGGTATAGGCAAAACCAAGACTAATCACATTGTCCGCAGCTTTCTGAGCCAGTTCTTTAACACGTGCCAGTTCATAACCTTTAGAGGCAGCAGCACCGGCAATTTTATGGACGAAGACCGTACCGGCAACGCCACGACGGCCAACTGTATATAGACTGTCTTTTACTGCGATGTCATCCGCTACTTTCACGTAATCAACTTTGATGCCATCTTCAGTGGCTAAGGCTGCGCCATTCTGGAAATTCATCATATCGCCAGAATAGTTTTTAATAATCATTAGGACGCCTTTGTCAGTCGCGACTTGCTGCAAGGCTTTATAGACCTGAATTTGTGAAGGAGAGGCGAACACGTCACCACATACGGCAGCATCAAGCATGCCTAGACCGACAAAACCGGCATGGGCAGGTTCATGACCGCTACCACCCCCACTGATCAGGGCGACATTTTGGTGTTTTTCTTTTCTAGAAATGATTTTATAAGATTCATTAAATGCCAGTTCTGGATGTGCCAGGACAAAGCCTTTGCACATTTCGATAACGATGTTTTCAGCACCGTTCATGAGTTTTTTCATTGGAATACCAAGAGTCATTGATTTGGGAGATAAATTTATTGGCCTATTATTCATGAAAGTGATGATTTTTGCAGACTTAAAAGTGTAAAAACGAACAGTCGAGGATTGATGGGTTAGAAAAGGGGCGCATATTTGATAAATTAAATCCCTCCCAACCTCCCTTTTTCAAAGGGAGGGGCTGTCACGTAATTTATTTGTTTCCGTGGAGTCCCCCTCTTTGAAAAAGAGTGGCTAGGGGAGATTAAAAATAAAAGAGAATAAAAATGAAGCCCTATAATAAAAACTTAAAACAAGCCTCACGTGACTTACGTAACAACCTGACCGATGCTGAAAAGTTATTATGGTCACGACTTCGGAATAAGCAAATTTTAGGTTTGCAGTTTTATAGACAGAAGCCAATTTTAAATTACATCGTGGATTTTTACTGTCCCGCTGCTAATTTGATTATTGAGTGTGATGGCAGCCAGCACTTTACGGATGAAGGATTGGAAGCAGATCGAATTCGAGATGAAGCTTTGGCTCAATTTGGGTTGAAAGTATTGAGGTTTGATAATGGGCAGGTGATGGGGCGGATTGATGATGTAGCAAATGTAATTTATAAATATTGTTTGAATGAGCTTCCTAAAGAATCCCCCTAAATCCCCCTTTTGCAAAGGGGGACTTCAAACGAATTTGATGGCGGTTATGAAATCATGTAGTCCCTCCCTTTTTCAAAGGGAGGTTAGGAGGGATTACATTTGACCTTCATACATTTTTTTAGCTTCAACTACTTTGTCTAATTTTCTATGAATTAAGGACACAGTCGATAAAATATCTAAAGCATCTTGTTCATCTATATTCCATGTGATTTTAGGGGCATGAGCTGTAGTATTTCTAAATGTTCCAAATATCCCTTTAAGTAAATGCATAAAACCGTTTTGTTCACTCTGATGACTTGGTGTAGTTAAACTATTTAAGGCTAAATAAGGAACTTTATTTTTATATGCAAAAGCTTGATCTACTAATTCAGAACCATCACTTGTTAGTTTTGTTTTGATTCTAATTTTCTCAGCAATACTTTTAGTGGCTTCAAAAACCGCATGAAAATAATTATCTACGAGTAGTTCTGCTCTACAGAAGGCTAAGACATCAGGATGTATTTTTCTATCTAATAAAGTTTTTCTTAAATTTTGTGCTCGTGCTTCAGCTTCATCAAAAGTTTGAACTTTGTCTGCTTGCTTGAGTTCGCCACTTTCATTGAGTTCAAAACCTTCAAATGACAATACATAATTCAATTCAGTTCGTATATTTTCAAACCATTCTTTTCTATGGATATGTCGTGAAGGACGCATAACATACTTAATAAAAGCTAAGACATTATTGGAACAGCGATCTTCAGTTTGTTTTGAGTATAGAGCATCATATAAGCGTTTCCATTTTGTTGAATTTAATTGAAGATCTTTGATATTACATTCAGCCAGATACTTGGTAATTTCTGTTCCTGAAAGCCCATTATTAGTTTCACCTAAAGTTTTACAGATGCTCTCTAAGCTTCCAAGATCTAAACTTTTTATTATTGCCATTTGTCAATCTTAAATTTTTCATGGATTTAAGCATTCTAAATATTCATTTTATTTATAGCAATTTAATCCCTTCCAATCTCCCTTTAAAAAGGGAGGAGCTGTTATGTAATTAAATTAATACGTGAAATTCCCCTCTTTGAAAAAAGAGGGGTTAGGGGAGATTAAAAACAAAAAAATCCCCTCACTCGAGGGGATTTTTTATATTCGATAAGAATGGATTTTTCCCCCTTTATCAAAGGGGGATCGAGGGGGATTAAACCACTGAATCATCCAGATTTGGCGCTAACCAGCGTTTCGCTTCATCCAGTGTCCAGCCTTTACGCTTCGCATAATCTTCCAGCTGATCGCCAGAGATTTTACCCACGTTAAAGTATTCAGTTTGAGGGTTTGCATAATAGAAACCACTCACTGATGAAGGTGGCCACATCGCAAAGCTAGAAGTCAGGTAAGTACCCATCTTCTCAGTCGTACCTAACCAGTCAAACAATGGCGCTTTTTCAGAATGTTCAGGACAAGCTGGGTAGCCCGGCGCAGGACGGATGCCGACATACTTCTCTTTGATCAATTCATCATTGTCCAGAGTTTCGTCAGCCTGATAGCCCCAGAACTCTTTACGGATCCGCTGGTGCAGATGCTCTGCAAAGGCTTCCGCAAAACGGTCACCCAAGGCTTGAACCATAATCGCATTATAGTCATCACCTTTGGCTTTATATTCCTGAGACAATTCTTCCGCACCGAAGATTGAAACGGTAAAGCCACCCAGATAATCCTGAGCCACGTCTTTAGGCGCAATAAAGTCAGCCAATGAGTAATTCGCTTTACCAGTGACTTTGTCAGATTGCTGACGCAAGTGTTCGAAAGTATGCGTTATATTGCCAGCTTCATCAGTCACGGCAACCGTATCTGAGCCGGTACGATTTGCAGGGTAGATGCTGAACGTCGCACGCGCATCGAAACGTTTATTTTCGATGATATCTTTCAACATCGCTTGCGCTTGTGCATAAAGGTCACGAGCTGCTTCACCCACCACTTCATCTTCTAGGATTTTCGGGAATTTGCCCGCAAGACTCCAAGAAATAAAGAACGGTGTCCAGTCAAAGTATTCCACCAAGGTTTCTAAAGGATAGTTGGTGAAAGTTTGTGAACCGATGAAGTTTGGTTTAAATGGTGCATTCTTATCGAAGTCGATTTTAAAACCATTTTCAACCGATTCAGCATAAGACAGTTTCGCTGCTTTCGGCTGCTTGTTGGCAAGACGGATACGGATTTTTTCATAATCCGCTGCATAGTCGGCTGCCAGTTTTGGCTTCATTTCGGCAGAAAGCAATTGAGTCGCTACACCTACGGCACGAGATGCATCGGCTGTGTAGTACACGCCATCATTCTGGTATTGCGGGGCAATCTTCACCGCAGTATGTGCTTTTGAAGTCGTTGCACCACCAATCATCAATGGAATGTTAAAGCCTTTACGCTGCATTTCTTTGGCAACAAACACCATTTCATCTAGAGACGGTGTGATCAGACCAGACAAACCGATGATATCGACTTTTTCATCAATCGCAGTTTGCAGAATCTTTTCACATGGCACCATCACGCCAAGATCGACCACGTCATAACCGTTACAGCCGAGTACCACACCAACGATATTCTTACCGATGTCATGTACGTCGCCTTTTACGGTCGCCATCAGAATTTTACCTTTGGCTTCACCTTGGGTTTTTTCTGCTTCGATGTACGGGTTCAACCATGCCACGGCCTGTTTCATTACACGTGCAGATTTCACCACCTGTGGCAGGAACATTTTACCAGCACCAAACAGGTCACCGACCACGTTCATACCGGCCATCAATGGGCCTTCGATCACGTCGAGTGGACGAGTAGCTTTCAGGCGAGCTTCTTCAGTATCTTGGTCGATATAAGTGGTGATACCTTTAACCAGCGCATACTCAAGACGCTTTTCAACGCTTTCATTACGCCATTCAAGGTTTTCTTCCGCTTTTTGTGCACCACCTTGACCACGGTATTTTTCAGCTATTTCCAGCAATTTTTCAGTTGCTTCATTACCGCTTTCACCCTGATTACGGTTCAGAATTACATCTTCAACCGCATCTTTCAGGTCTTTGTCGATGTCATCGTAAATTGCTAGCTGACCAGCATTCACAATACCCATGGTTAAACCTTGCTGAATACCGTAGTACAGGAATACCGCATGGATCGCTTCACGTACCGGCTCATTACCACGGAATGAGAACGATACGTTGGAGATACCACCAGAAATCATCGCATTTGGCAGGTTCTGTTTAATCCAGCCAGTGGCTTCGATGAAATCTACAGCATAATTGTTGTGTTCTTCGATACCGGTTGCAACAGCGAATACGTTCGGGTCAAAGATAATGTCTTCAGACGGGAAGCCAACTTCATTCACCAGCACGTCATAAGAACGCTTACAGATTTGTTTTTTACGTTCAGCTGTATCTGCCTGACCATTTTCATCAAATGCCATGACGATCACCGCTGCACCGTACTGACGGCAGAGGCGGGCACGTTCTACAAACTCGTCATAACCTTCTTTCAAAGAAATCGAGTTAACAACCGCTTTACCTTGGACGCATTTCAGACCGGCTTCAATAATTTCCCATTTTGATGAGTCAATCATGATTGGCACACGTGAAATATCAGGTTCAGATGCGACCAGATTCAGGAAATGCACCATCGCACCTTCTGAATCGAGCATGCCTTCATCCATGTTGATGTCGATGATCTGTGCACCGGCTTCAACCTGTTGACGGGCAACATCTAGTGCTTCAGCGAAGTTTTCTTCTTTGATCAGACGCAGGAATTTTTTCGAACCGGTGACGTTGGTACGTTCACCGACGTTCACGAACAATGAATCTTTGGTGATGTTAAATGGCTCTAAACCACTGAGGCGACATGCTGGTTCAATTTCAGGGACCTGACGCGGAGCAATACCCTCAACTGCTTGAGCAATCGCGCGGATGTGATCGGGAGTGGTACCACAACAACCACCGGTGATGTTGATTAGACCACTTTCAGCAAATTCTTTAATGAAAGCTGCAGTTTCTTCTGGAGTTTCATCATAACCACCGAAGGCATTTGGCAAGCCGGCATTAGGATGCGCAGACACAAAAGTATCCGCCACATCAGACACAGTTTTTACGTGTGGACGCATGGCATCTGCACCCAGTGCACAGTTGAAACCAATCGAGATCGGTTCTGCATGACGCATTGAGTTCCAGAACGCTTCCGCAGTTTGACCAGTCAAGGTACGGCCAGACGCATCAGTAATCGTACCTGAGATCATGATTGGCAATTCAGTGCCCAGTTCTTTAAACACTTCTTTCACTGCAAAGATGGCAGCTTTGGCGTTTAAAGTATCGAATACGGTTTCGATCAGGATGATATCAACACCACCTTCAATCAAGGCCTTGGTTGATTCGATGTAATTCACTTTCAATTCGTCAAAAGTGATATTACGGAAAGCAGGGTCATTTACATTTGGTGAAATCGACGTAGTACGTGATGTCGGCCCAATCACACCTGCCACAAAACGTGGTTTTTCAGGCGTTGAGTATTTTGCACAGGCTTCTTTGGCAAGACGCGCCGCTTCACGGTTGATCTCAGGAACCAGATCTTCCATGTGATAGTCAGACATTGAAACACGGGTGCCGTTAAAGGTATTGGTTTCAATAATATCGGCACCGGCTTCAAGATACGCTTCGTGAATGCCTTGAATAATCTGTGGCTGAGTCAGCACAAGTAAGTCGTTATTGCCTTTAAGGTCGTATGCCCAATCAGCAAAACGCTCACCACGATAATCGGCTTCTTCCAATTTATGGCGTTGGATCATGGTACCCATCGCACCATCGATAATTAAAATTCTCTTGGCAAGAAGTTCTTTTAGGGTGGCAAGTGTGGACATTCAAACTTTCTCAGTAAGCATCAAAAACGGCAATAATCTTAACAGATTAGTGCGCAGTTTTCTGTAACGCTTATACAGAATGCTGGATATGCTTGATATGAAAATTTGATAAAGAAACTCAAGCCGGTATAGAAAGCTGAAAACAGATGGAAATCTGGAAATTAAAGTTTTTGATAAAAGGGTACGACTGGAAAATAAAATGTAAGCAGCTTTCATCAGAGTGTCATATTACAAAGCTAATCTTTAGCCAAATATGACAGGCTCGCAAATATGACAGCCGGGTAGGAATGATCAGATATATTGCAAAACATGAATAAAGCTGGGCGATTCAAGCGTTTTATTTTTAATAAATAATTGATTATATTTGTATATTTTTAAAATTTAGAGCATGTGGTTACAGGATAAACGGCAACGAGAAAGTCTAAAAAACTGGTTTATATGACAGCACTTTGTCATATAATTGTCACAATTTAACTGAACAATATGGGGATTCTTGAATCCTCTATTCCTGCTTGCATGAATTCTAATCAAACTCCCTTAGGTTCAGCACAACAGTCGCCTTCTGATAAGCCGGCCAATGTTCATGTGCCCACACCGAAATTTTTTATGCCGGTGTTTCTGACTCTAATTATCTCCACGCTGATCTATATCGGCTTCCAATTGACTTCAGATTTAGCTCATGTCCCACCGATCGGTCTGTATTCAATGCTTCTTTTAGGCACGGCGTTATTCATTGCGCTGGGCTTCGAATTCGTCAACGGTTTCCACGACACGGCCAATGCGGTTGCGACCGTGATTTATACCAATGCATTGTCTGCACCGGTTGCAGTCATGTGGGCAGGTTTTTGTAATTTCCTTGGGGTAATGGTGGCCAGTGGTGCTGTTGCATATGGGATCATTGCATTATTGCCTGTCGAGCTGATTATGAATGTCGGCACAGGTGCCGGTTTCGCTATGGTTTTTGCCATGCTGATTGCCGCGATTCTCTGGAATTTGGGTACCTGGTTCCTTGGCATTCCCGCTTCCAGTTCTCATACCCTGATCGGTTCGATTCTGGGGGTAGGTATCATGAACTACCTGTTGAATTCAGGTGGTGGTGCTTCTGGTGTGGATATGGAACAGGTGCTGAAAGTTGGTAAAGCATTGCTGTTTTCACCTCTGATCGGTTTTGCTTTTGCTGGGGTACTATTCCTGTTGGTGAAGAAGATTTTTAGAAAACAGCTTGAATTATTTAAGCCACCTGAAGGCAATAAGCCACCACCACCGCTGATTCGTGCCATTCTGATCTTTACCTGTACTGGTGTGAGCTTCGCGCATGGTTCAAATGACGGTCAAAAAGGTATGGGTCTGATCATGCTGATCCTGATCGGCTGTGTACCTTTGGCGTATTCATTAAACAAAAATCTGGATGCAGCACATATCCAATCTTTTGGTCAGTTGTCTGCGCAAACGGCTGATGCGATTTATCCGCAGCATGAAGATATTCCGGACGAAAAAGCACGTGCCATCATCACGACCTACATTCAAACCAAAGAATTGAATGCTGAGGTTGTTCCTGCACTGGCAAGCCTGACAGATCATTTGGGTGATAAAGTCGGTAGCTACAGCAATATTAAAGATGTCCCAGAAACACAAGTTTCAGAATTCCGTAACGACATGTACCTGAGCACCACAGCATTTAAACGTCTGGACAAAGCAGAAGCTTTACCGGCAATGAGCGAGGCTCAGGAAAAAACCGTTGATGAGTATCGAGACAACTTGGATTCATTCCTGCAATACATTCCGACCTGGGTGAAAGTGGCAACAGCCTTGGCATTGGGTTTAGGTACTATGGTGGGTTGGAAACGAATTGTCGTAACTGTCGGTGAGCGGATCGGTAAAGAGCACATGACTTATGGTCAGGGGATGTCTGCCGAACTGGTAGCCATGTCTACGATCGCTGCTGCTGATGGCTTTGGTATGCCAGTATCTACCACTCATGTCCTGAACTCTGCAGTTGCAGGTACCATGGTGGCGAACAAGTCGGGCCTAAACTTTAAAATGGTCAAATCAATTCTGTCTGCCTGGGTATTTACACTGCCAGCAACGATCTGTTTATCAGGTGGTTTGTACTGGATTCTTCTGAAAGTTTTCTAAGAAGATTCGATGTAAAAAACGCTGCTTAGGCAGCGTTTTTTTATGGGTGATTTTTATATTTCCTTGTGGAGGATAGGAGTACTCCTCTTCTGCAAGAGATGAGGGATTTAAATAAAAGATGACCCTCCCTAACCCTCACTTGCGCTGCGCTTTAAAAGCAGTGCTTTAAAGCTTGCTCAGGAGAGGGAATTTCCATTTGGAAGTTATAGATAAATCACATGATAATCCCTCTCCCTATGGGATGAGTAGCGCCACTGCGCAAGGGGGAATTATTGAAACCTCTCTCTAACCCTCACTTGCGCTGTACTTTTAAAGCAATACTTTAAAGCTTGCTCAGGAGAGGGAATCTTCTTGAAGATCCAAAAGAAGTATTAATTTCACAAAGAAAACACCCTCTCCCTATGGGATGAGTAACATTGCTACGCAAGGGGGTGATGGTAAAGTAAAAATACTTTTTCACTAACCCATATTTGAGTATTACCTTAAAACTTGCTCTGGAGAGAGATCTATCTATTTAAGAAGAATTACTTCTTCAACTTCTTACCCAATAATCCCTTTGGTAATTTATCCGTTGCAAAACCATACAGCGCAGCAAAAGGCAGAGCAGTACGTGCCAGATAAGCCACACGCCATAAACCGCCATGATTTGCGCCTGACATCATCAACTCAAGGGGATGGTTGAGTTGTATATCAGGATTGGCCACAGATTCAGGATTACGTAGGTCGTGAATCCACAATGCCGCCATAATCGCATTGGTGGTTTCAGGTGCGAAAGCTTCTACATCAAACAGGCTGGCACCGTTAAACGCAGCTTTCAGCAGTGGATTTTTGGTCACAGAGTAAGTTGTGGTCGAAGGAGCGATATTGATGCTCACTTGCTGCCCGTTGGCACGAGCCAATGTTGCACGCCATTGCTGAATGCGTTTAGCCAGTGCATAGTTCGGACCTTGCTCAACGACCAGACAGTCACAAACACCATAAGACTTATCGCCAACCTTAAACAGATCCTGCTTATTTTTCTGGAAAAAATGCTTGCGTGAAATCAGTGAAATGCCTTTGGTTAAAGTACTTTCCAATTTCGACAACTGCTGGTATTTGCTTTGTGAAGCCTGAACGACTTCTTTTGGAACTGCATATACATCCGTCGGGGTGCACATATACATCAGGCTGGTATTGGCTTTCTGCTTGCTGACATATTTCATAATGGCATCCATCGCCATAGAAACACGTACGTGCTTTTCACCATCCAGATAGGCAATTGCCGCCAAGTCTAAATCCTGTTCAAACTGAATCAGCCATTGAGCAATTTCAGGAATCTGGGTGAGCAGGTTGGCACCGAGTTTTTCTTTTAAAACTTCCAGTGAAGTATCAGCAGGAAGCGCTTCAACTGATGGTGCATATAAAGTAGCGTTGCCTTGACTTACTGTATCCAGAATTTTGCCCCAGACACGGGTATTCGGCAGGTCAATTGCGACGATATTGGCTTTCCATTTCGACAACCAGGTCAGTGGACCTGCTTCAGAAGCGGCACCAAATAGAACAGTGGTACGATCGGATAGGTCAAACCATTCCGGATGAGCAATACATTCACGTAGCGCATTGGCATGACTTGGCTCGACAATGCCACGCTCTTCCCAAGACTGGATCTGATCCAGTAATGCTTGTCCTTGCAGTTTTTTGCCATGATAGGGCACATACCATTCTGGGGCTTTTTCAGACTGGCCTTTCAGCTGGAAAGTATTCAGGTTCTGCGCTGGTAAAGACATGACATCTTTCAGTAGATGCTTCTGGCCATCACGATAAAATTCAAAGCTGGCATGTGCAGTTTCCAGACCTTGCTTGGCAATACTCAGTGCTGCACCCGCAGAGCGTAATCCATTTTCAACCAGATGTTTAAAGTGCAGCGGATATTGCTTACGCCAGTTCTTTTCCTGCTGTGCTGCAGTAGCATGTACAGGATCGACTGCGCCTAAGGCTTCAGAAATAATGTTACGGCCGATTTTCGATGTGCTTGGTTTTTGTTGTGAAGCAGAAATGGGAAATTGAAGACCGTCTAGGGAAGTGGACATGCAAAATATCTCGCAACTTACAGCAATTAATATACAGATGTATACATTATCGCTGCTAAGTTGCTTCCTGGGTTGGCATTAAATTCCAGTCTTGGGTCTTAATTTATTACGAGATGTTTCAAATAAAAAGGAAGCTTGAAGCTTCCTTTTTATTAATGGGTTAAAAATTAATTCGCTGTGCCTTTGATCAGTTCTTCCAGCATGAAAGCGGTATTGTCCAAACCCGCACCAGTGATGTACCAAGCATCAGCATTCACATAGATCACTTTTTTCTCTGCCAAGGCTTTGGCATTTTTTAGGGCAGGGTGTTTCTGAATATTATCCTGAGCGGTGTATTTCTGGGTATTCACCGCACCACGATCCAGGACAATGATGTAATCAGGATTCTTCTCAACGGCTGCTGTAATACGCTGAACATTTTTCTCCGCTGCTTTCAATGCTTCCGGAGAGCCGGCTTCTGGACGGGGTGCATTAGACTGTTCAGATGGATCCAAGACTGGTTTAAAACCTGCTAATTCATAAACAAAGCCAAAACGGTCATTTTCTGCATGTGGCATAAAGTTTTCACCAACCGCAAACAACATCAGTGCAGTTTTGTCTTCAGTTTGCTTTTTAAGCTGTTGCTGCAGCGTTGCAATTTTACCGAGCTTTTCAGTAGCAATTTTCTCTTTACCAAATGCACGAGCCAAGACATGGGTACGTTCCGTCAGATCGACAATATATTGGCTAGTATCTGGAGAAAGATCTAAAGTCGGAGCAATACCTTTAACTGCCTCGGCTTTAGAAGCCGAACGGCCACCGACAATAATCAGGTCGGGTTTTGCAGTTTTTAGTACATTGAGATCCGGTTCGAACAGTGAACCAGCTTTGGTGAATTTGTCCTGCTGGTATTTGCTTAAGTTGCCTGCAAAGCTTGCTGCAGGCACCAGCTGAGCTTCAAGCCCTAGTGCATTCAAGATATCCAGTGCCGAAAGGTCATACACCGCGATCTTTTTTGGCGCTTTTTTGAGTTGAATATTTTGGTCTTTATAGTCGAAAGTGACCTGTGCAGAAACTGTAAAAGAAGTTGTCAGTCCTAATATTGTGGCAAGTACTAAAGTCTTAAATTTCATATTTATTCCTCTAAATTCGCGACAAGATTAGCATAATTTTTGGAAATGAAAATCATTTTCATATGTGAATTATTAAAAAAGGGATACTTGCTATCCCTTAATCATCCAAGACTTTAGAAGGGGATTTGAGTCAGTTTATTCAGGAAATGCGGAATAAGTCGTGGCTCCAGAATAATCGTCATCACCACACCATAAGCCGCACCCCAAAGATGGGCACTGTGATTAATATTGCTGTTGCCGCGTTTGCCCGACCAGATGCTATAGGCCACATATAAAACAGCAAAAATAATCGCAGGGACTGGAATAAAGAACACGAAAATCAGTTTCCATGGCTCAAATAGAATATAAGCGAACAGAACCGCGGATACTGCACCGGAAGCACCCAAGCTGGCCCAGCGTGCATCATTTTTATGTTTCAGATAACTTGGCAGAATCGCTGCAACCAGACCACCCAGATAAAACAGGATAAAGCCCAGATCATATAAATACTGCCGATAAAAACTTTCAATAATGCTGCCGAAAAAGAACAGCGTGATCATATTGAACAGTAAATGCGTGCCATCTGCATGAATAAACCCATGGGTAATGAAGCGGTCATATTGACCACGTTGCATGGCAGGCGGCCAGAAAATCAGACGATTCATTACCGTTTCTTTTGAAAAAGCAATAAAAGAAACAATACAGGTGATCAGAATAATAGTGACAGTATGATTAAAAGGTAAATCAAGCATATAAGTAATTCTGGTTCTATCTATTTGACAATGATCATGCCATTAAAACAAATCTGAAGTGCGACTTTTATAATAAATCCGACAATTTTGGTTGAATTTTTATAATTACCCCGCATCTTCAGTTAAAATAGCAGCTTCAGCTTGAGGAAATTATTGTTATGTCGACTGAGAACAGCAACACTCCGGTTGCAGAAGAAATTCCAAATCTTTTGATTACACCGACAGCACAAGAGTATTTAAAGGATCTATTGGACAAACAGAATACACCAGGTATTGGCGTACGTGTGTTTGTAGAAAATCCGGGTACACCGCGCGCTGAATGTTGCATGGCTTATAGTGCACCTGATGAGGTTGTACCTACAGACTATAAGCAGGAATATCCAGATTTTCCGGCCTATATTGACTCTCCGTCAATTCCATACTTGCTAGATGCAGTTATTGACTACAATAAAGACCGTTTTGGTGGTCAGCTGACTTTCCGTGCACCAAACTCTAAAGTGCCACGCGTCGGTCCTGATGCCTCTGTAGAAGAGCGTATTACCTATGTGCTTCAGTCAGAAATTAACCCGGGTCTGGCAGGTCACGGTGGTAACTGTGCACTGGTTGAAGTGGTTGAAGATCCTGAGCATGGCTTAACTGCAGTTCTTAAGTTTGGTGGTGGTTGCCAGGGCTGTTCAGCAATTGATGTGACTTTAAAACAAGGCGTTGAAACAACCTTGAAACAGCATATTCCTGAATTGGCACGTGTGGTTGACCAGACTGACCATACCCAAGCTGAAGGTGCTTATTTCAAATAAATCTTTAAGCTATTTAAGTTTAACTTAAAAAAGACCTCGAATATTCGAGGTTTTTTTAACAATACTAAAGTTAATGATAATAATTATTAATAACAATTGCATTTGGATGTTTTTTCGTTACAATGCTTCAAAAATTCATCACTTTTATTCATAAATTACCTGTGGGGCACCTTCGGATATGAACAAGCCGTTTATGAAATCGACTTTAGCTTTTGCTGTACTTTCAACATTGGCTGCTTCAGTACAAGCACAAAATAAATCAGTTGAAGAGCAACAACCAGTCGCGCAGTCTGAAGCTACAAAACTGCAGACTATTGTTGTAACGGCAAGTGGTTCTGAAGTAAATGTAAAAGATGCTCCTGCTTCTATTACAGTCCTCACCGCAGAAGAAATTGCCAAGCAACCAGTAAAAAGTATTTCTGAGCTTCTGGCAAAAGTACCTGGTGTATCAGGCGGTATGGGCCTAAATGGTGAAGGTGCGAAAATTAAACTTCGTGGTTTACCTTCTGAATACTCTTTGATTCTGGTTGATGGACGCCGTATTGGTAATTCATCACGTACAGCTTATCGTACAGACTTACAACGTCAGGATTTAAACTGGATTAATCCAGAGAATATTGAGCGAATTGAAGTTGTAAAAGGCCCAATGTCGTCTTTATATGGTTCAGATGCGATGGGTGGTGTAATTAATATTATTACCAAAAAGACAGCTCAAGAATGGGGTGGCTCAGCGACTATCAATGTAGAAAAACCTGCAGATAGCACAGAAGGCGATACTCTTCAAATATCAGCAACTGCGAGTGGTGCAATCACAGATACAGTGAGTGCTCGTATTACAGCAGGTCGTACTGAACGTGAAGCTGACCAGAATGTTAAAGATCTTGAAAGTTCAACAACTGGTATGCGTAATGATACGGTTGAAGGAAGTCTTGTTTACCGCCCAACAGATAATCATCAGTTTGAGCTTTTTGGTAGTTATGGTAGTCAAACCAATACGAATCCGACCTATGCACCAAATATTTCTGATGGGGAATTCTGGTTAGGTTCAGCTGGTGATAAAAATGAAACGGAATCTCAACGTCTTGGTCTGGCTTGGGATGGAACATATTCTTGGGGAAGTTCAAATCTAAGTGTTTATCAAAATAAATATGATCGCAGTACTACAACAGAAGTTGATGGGGTATTTAGCCCAACTGTTCAAAAAACAGAATTAACCGTTGTTGATGCTAAAGTGAATTTACCGTTTGATTTTGTTGTGCCGCATAAATTAACTGTAGGTGGTCAATTCCGTTCTGAAGAATTAACCAATGATCGTACTTTAGGTATTGATTCAAATGGTGCACCTTCGATTGATGGTAATGATTACACAGGTGATTCAACAGTAGCGGCTGATGTTTGGGCGTTATTCTTTGAAGATATTTTAAGTATTACACCTAATTTCGATGTGACAATTGGTGGTCGTCTGGATAAAGATGAACGCTATGATGCGAACTTCAGTCCACGTGTATACGGTGTATATCATTTCAATGACGCATTAACATTCAAAGGCGGCGTTTCTACGGCTTTCCGTGCTCCTGATCTTGTTCAAACTGCGCCAGGTTTCAGTACAGGTTCACGTGGTAAAGGTTGTACTTCTCAATTTGGAACATATGATCCTGTAACTAATCCTACCGGTTTCCAAAGTAGCTATGATGCAAATACTAATCCGTTTGTAAACTGCTATAATACTGGTAATCCTAATCTGGAAGCAGAAGAATCAACAAACTATGAATTAGGCTTCCAATATGATGACGAAAAATATTCAGGTGGTTTAACTTATTTCCATACCGATTTTGATAACAAACTGGTGAACATGCCTGTTAAGCATATTCCTGCTGAACAAATTAATGACCCGCGTTATCCGAAAGGCGTATGGTATATCGCACCTGATAATGCTGAAAAAGCTCGTATTCGTGGCCTAGAAGGCACCTTTGCAGTTAATCTGACTGATTATGCACGCTGGTCAACAAATGCAACTTATTTCTTTGAATCTAAAAATCTAGATACTGGTGCGGCATTAATCAGTACACCTGAGCTGTCAGTTCATTCAGCACTAGATTTACAAGCTTCTGATGCACTCGCTTTGCAAATGAACCTGCAATATATTGGTAAGCAATATACAACAGAAACAACAGATGCAAATGCGTGGGCAAAAGCCTATACCTTATATGGTGTGAATGCGAACTACACTTTGAATGATAATGTCACTGTGCGTGCTGGTATATCAAATTTATTTGATGAATCCATGGAAACTACCGATAGTTCTGAAGATTATTATTCAATTCAAGGTCGTACTTATTTCGTTGGTTTAACGACACGTTTCTAATTTTATAAGTAAAAAAAGCCGCTTTCTAGCGGCTTTTTTTAGTCTTCAATCTTTAAAATTTTTAAGGTATTTTCAGTATAATAGAATTTTGCCAGATAGGCACGGGCACGTTCACGCAAATAGCCCTGATGAATCATCTGCTGAATAATCGGTGTCAGCAATTCATTCAATTCATGTTGAATCAATGCTTCATCAATATTTAGATCACGCAATAACTGATCAAATGTATGTTCCTGATTGCGTACATACCAGGTATAAATCCCGTCATGCAGTTGCTGCTGCATATATTCCGTCTGGCGCATATGATCCCAGATTTCGTGCCCCAAACTTACCGTCTGGTTCAGATCCTGGGTTTCAATATAGTTCTTGAGCACGGACAGCGGCATGTCTTTGATCTTATGCCAGAGATTGGCCTGAAAATGGTATAGCTTGTCATCATCAAAGTGCTGGTTCAGCACATGCTCACTCATTTGGCTGAGTTTTAAAATATTTTTTTGCAAATAACGGGCAACTGTATTGTCCAGACTGGAATCCGTAACATTTTCCAGAACAGATTTGCCCATTTTCATGAAGCGGGAAACGCCCGGAACACTCTTGGCAATCACAGAATTATCCAGATAATCCTGAATCGAATGCTGGATCAGTTGCGTAATCATGGCTGAAAAAGCAGGATTATTCACCACCGCTTTGATCAGGCGCTGACGATGACCACTTTTGCTGGCCACATATTGTGCAATTTTATCAATGGTCAGTACCGGAATGACATCAGCGATTTTAGTTGTATCATTGGCCGGATGGACCAGTGCAAAACGGATATGTTCGGCAATCTGCTCAATTAGAAAAGAACTGGCAGCAGTATCCAGAATCTGCTTTTGTAGCAGCTGATTGATCAGTTCACAGCTCCACAGATCTTTTAGGGTCTGCTTGCGCAACCAGAGATAAAACTCATGAAACTCGCTTTGAATGGTTTCAGATTGAGAAAATACCTGATCAAGAAAATCAAGTTGAGCATCAATCAACTGCTCAATCATCGGGTGTTTCTGCATAACTTCTCTGAAACTTAATTGAAAGGAATGAGTTTATCAGCAAGTGGATTTTTTAGGGTCTGTGTCTTGGCCAGGAAAGGCAAATAATGTTGGGCAACCTGTTTCTCTGCTTCCAGAATCGGCATATGACCAACATTATTTAAAATTACCGGAGTTTCAGCACGTTTCAATAAAGAATATAGCTCTTTCACCACTTCGACATTAATAATTCGATCCTGTTTTCCCCATAAAATTAAAGTCGGGGCTTCCACTGTACGGGTCAGACGGGCAAAGGTATCAGGCGTATACAGCCGGTTGAGCATTACCACCTGATCAATCGATTTGCTGGTTTGTTCCGAACGGGCAATCAACAGTTTTTCCTGTGCATGTCTTAACTGGTAAGGCATCGCTGGTGGATTCTGCATCAGCTGTTTGGAGACATCTTCCAGATCGCCCGGTTTACTGACAATCAGATCTTTGAGCGCATGTGGGTCTTTGGTATAAGGCGTATTGCCCATTTTATAGATGCCGGCACTATTTACTAGAAACAGGCTTTGGGTATCGAAAGGGTATTGGGATGCATAAACTGTCGCAATTGAGCCGCCCAAAGAATGACCGGCCACATGCAGATTCTTTTCAATCTTCAGGGTTTCGACAAAAGCACGTAATTGCGAAGTGACATTGGGTACAGACAAGTCAAAATCTGCTGGAATCCGGGTATCGCCATTGCTCGGCAAATCCGGAATGATGACATGATAATACGGAGTCAAAAACTGGGCGACACGATTCCAATTGTCGCGTGTGCCTGCTAGGCCATGAATCAGGATAATCGAGGGTTTGTTTTTTGCACCGCCTTCGCTATAACTCCAAGTCACATCCCCGACTTTCAAGGTTTTGGATTGTAGACCCGCCTGGATGCGTTGCTGGCTCAGGTAAAGCTGTAAAACTTCGGCAGATTTGGCTTTCGGCGGCGTAAACAGATATTGGCTATGGCTCAGGCTAGATAGGCTAAGACCCAGAGCGACTAAAGTGGAATAGATAATTTTTGAGCGCAATTTTATTATTTTCTTCATTAGCACTGTCCCCTGAAAAAACTGAGCAAAACGCTCAAAATACTTCCGTGTTATCGATTTGCAATTTATAGATGAATCAAATCGTAATCTTTCACTTATTTTAAAGCATTCCTTAATATTGTACATCTGTTAATTATTAGCTTGAGCAGAAAAACTGCCCAAAAAACGTGATGAACTTCACAGAAAAATTATCAGAACAAGAAATCATCAAAGCGCTAAAAATTTTACAGCTAATTTTTTTTGCAAGTGACATTCAAAAAATCTAGCAGTAAGATATTCCCACTAAAAACATCGATGGTAAAAAAGAATGCTCACAGCTCAGGAAGCTATAGATCGTCTTAAAAAGGGTAACCAGCGCTTTGTCAATGGTGAAACGCAGCATTTAAAATTATTATCGCATCAGCAACGTGCTGAGATGGCAGAAAGTCAGGAACCATTTGCTATTGTTTTAGGATGTTCAGATTCACGTGTACCCGCAGAAATGGTCTTTGACCAAGGGCTAGGTGATCTGTTTGTCATTCGGGTAGCAGGTAATATTGTTGCACCGTCTCAGGTCGGCAGTGTCGAATTCGCAGCAGAAAGTTTTGGCTGTCCGATTGTAATTGTCTTGGGTCATACACATTGTGGCGCTATTCATTCAACAATTGAAGCATTAACCAATCCAGCAACGCCGCCATCTGCAAATCTGATGTCAATCGTGAACCGTGTACGTCCATCAGTTGAAATTCTAATGCAGACTGAACTGAAAGATGACCTGAATAAATTATCTAAACATGCAGTGCGCTCTAATGTGTTTGCTTCAGTAAATCAATTACGTCATGGTTCTGCAGTTCTAGAAAGCCTGATTGCTAAAGGTAAGTTACAGGTGATTGGTGCAGAATATTCACTTGAAACCGGTGAAGTAACTTTCTTTGACTTCTAAGAAAATTTTAAGATTTGATTCAGTTAAAGGCGCCTTAGAGGGCGCCTTTAATATAAGGATAAGCATTATTTAATAAAATAGTCTGGGCTTTGGTGTTGGGATGAATCTGATCCTGTTGCATCAGACTTTTATTGCCAGCGACGCCTTGCATAAAGAAGGGTAGTAGTTTGACCTTATACTGCTGACTGACCACCTTATAGTTATTTTCAAAAGCCTTACTATATGCCTGGCCATAATTTGGTGGCATTTTCATTCCAAAAACAACCACATTCGCCTTGGCTTTCTGACTTTGTTGTACCAGAGCTGCTAAATTCTTTTGAATCATTTGGGGTGGCTGCCCACGCAGGCCATCATTCCCGCCAAGCTCAATCACCACAATATCTGGACGGTGCGTCTGTAGCAGTTTCGGCAGCCTTGCCAAGGCACCACTGGTGGTTTCACCGCTCACACTTGCATTGACCACTTTATGCTGTTTCGGATAGTGTTGGTCCAAACGCTTTTGTAATAAATGTACCCAACCTTGCTGTGGTTGCATGCCATAACCAGCACTTATACTGTCACCCACAATCATAATGGTCTTTGCCGACAGACTAAAAGGAATCAGGCACAGTCCAAAGAATACCAGGCAAGGCAATACACGATTTTTCTGATTTAGATCTTTCATATAGGACACGTATGATTCAAAGCAGCAACGATTCGACCATCATGCCACAAGCGATTATTTCTGCCCAGAAATTGACACAAAAGATACAACTTTCACAAAAACAACTGACTATTTTTGAAGATCTTTCGCTGGAAATTTTGACTGGAGAACAGGTCGCCATTACTGGGCGTTCCGGTTCAGGAAAGTCAACTTTACTGGGCATTTTGGCCACTTTAGATCAGGCTAGTTCCGGGCAGTTAACGGTTTGTGGAGAGCTGGTATCGAACTTGAATGAAGAACAGCGTGCTTTAGTCCGGCTAAAAAATATTGGCTTTGTATTTCAGTCTTTCCAGCTTTTACCTCATCTTACGGCACTTGAAAATGTCATGCTGCCTTTACGTTTACAGCTAGATTTTAAATATAGTGATGCCGAACAAAAGGCGCTGGCATTGCTACAAAAGGTCGGATTAGACCGTCAGGCTCAGCAAACACCAAAAGTACTGTCGGGTGGGGAGCAGCAACGTGTCGCTATTGCCCGCGCATTGGTCAGTGAACCCAAAATCATATTTGCTGATGAACCGACAGGTAATCTGGATGGGGAAACCGCTCAGGAAATTGAACAGCTGCTCTTTCAGTTAAATCGCGAATTAGGCACCACGCTGGTTCTGGTTACCCATGATCCTGATCTGGCCCAACAATGCCAGCGTCATTTTGAACTGGTCAATGGTCAGCTGATTGAACATGCGAGTGGAGGCTGATATGCAGCATCTTTTTCGTCCTTTACTCAGACAAAGTTTTAATACGACAGGGATTTATCTGCTAATCATCGCGCTGACCTTAGCGATTAGTGCCACAACGGCACTAAAGTTCAGTAATGAACAGATTCAGAACGCCGTTGCTTTACAGGCAGCTGAAATGCTGGCGGGAGATTTGGTACTTTCTGATAATGAGCCGCTAGCTCAGGAATGGCGTGATCAGGCCAGGCAGCTCGATTTACAGCAATCTGAAGTCACATTTTTCAGTACGATGGCTTATACCAATGATCAGTTTGTCATGGTCAATGTTAAGGCTATTGATCAGGCTTTTCCTTTACGAGGAGAGCTACGGGTTCAGCCTGCAGCAGATAAAATCCAAGCGGGGGAAATCTGGCTGAGTTCACGGGCCATGGATCTGCTCAAGGTCAAACTGGGTGATGAACTGAATATCGCCGATGCCAAATTTAAGGTTACTGCAAAAATTGAGCAGGATTCTAATCAGGAGCTGGGTTTTTCTGGCTTTTCGCCGACTGTGATTATTGCTCAGTCAGAAGTGGCGCGCACCAATGCGATTCAGGTCGGTAGCCGGATTGATTACCGTTTATTAATGGCAGGCAATCCAGCCGATACCCGGCAATATGAAACCTGGTTCAAGCAGAAGATAAAATCTGAAAATGGGACTTCAGATGAAGCAGATGCTGAGGTTGAGGGACAAGAACTGGAACAGCAGGGCAGTCTACGCTTGCGTAATGCCAGCGAAGGCAATACCCGTTTAATGAAACCAATTGCCAATCTGGATACTTTTCTGCAACTGGCGAATATTCTCACCATTTTATTATGCGGGATTGCCATTGCTTTAACCGCACAACGTTATGTACAGCAGAACCAGGATCATATTGCCCTGATGCGTTGTATTGGCGCGACCAAAAATCAGATTCTAGCCGCTTATCTGGCTTTGCTGGGTTTAGTGCTTTTAATCGCCATGTTGATTGGTAGCGTGATAGGTGTTGCATTGGGTTATGGCTTGCTGCAGCTCATGCTACAGCTGATTCCAAACTTGCAGCTTGAGTTCTCTGCTACGGCGATGCTGCTGGGGCCCTTGCCAATTGCCATGCTGACCAGTGCAGTGGTGTTACTGGGCTTTGTCATGCCGAGTCTGTTTCAACTCTTAAATACTCCTCCGATTCGGGTCATTCGTCAGCAGGAAAAATCCGTCCATTCGATGTTGTGGATGTTACTGACCGGAACCTTAAGTCTGATTATTTTCAGTGTGATTTTAACGGAAAATATCGTGCTGACAGCTTGGGTGATTGGGGCCATTATTCTGCTTTGTGCTGTTCTGTATTTTACGGTCTGGAGTATTTTAAAACTGCTGCGTAATCTGAAATTCAATCTGTCTGCCTATGTACGGACACCGTATCAGACCGCTTTACAGATTACTGCCTTAGCTTTAGGACTCAGTTTGATTAGTGTGCTGGCTGTACTGCGTACAGATTTACTTGATCGATGGCAGCAACAGTTGCCGGAAGGGACACCCAACCAGTTTGTCTATGGTCTGCCGCCTTTTGATATGCCTGACTTAAAAGCTCAGTTAGAACAGAATGGCTGGAAAAGCACGCCGCTTTATCCCAATATTCGCGGGCGTCTGGTAGCGAAAAATGATCATCCTTTTGCTGCTGAACTGGTCAAAAAGAGTAATACCTTAAGACGTGAACTGAATCTGACCCAGTCGGATCGCTATCCTCAGGATAATGTGATTGTTCAGGGGGAGGCAGGATTGAAACAGCCGGGTGAGGTTTCGGTCGAAGCCAATACTGCACAAGAGCTGGGCATCAAACTGGGAGATAAGCTCAGCTTTAGCCTGCCTGAAGGCATACTCGAAGCCAAAGTGGTGAATCTCAGAACGGTAGAGTGGGAGAGTTTTAGTCCAAACTTCTTCTTTATCTTTGCACCGAATACTATGGATGCCAATGCGGGCAGTTATCTGGGCAGCTTCTATGTACCGGAAACAGACAAAGATAAACTGGTGAATCTGGTTCAGCGTTTTTCGAATACGGTATTTATTGATGTCAGCCTGATTCTGGAAGAAATCAAACGAATTGTGAATGTGCTGGTACAGATCATTACCATTCTGGCTGTGCTGGTCAGTGTATCCGGTTTTCTGGTACTGATGGCCTGTCTAAACCTGCTCATGGATGAACGTAAACGTGAAGTGGCTTTGCTCCGGTCTTTTGGTAGTTCCAAACAGAAGCTGAAAACCATGATGAGTCTGGAAATCGGTTTTATCGGACTATTCGCCGGTATTGTTTCATGTCTGTTTGCAGAAGTGATCAGCGCCATTGCCAGCTATAAGATGGATCTGATCATCCAGCCTCATTGGGAAATCTGGATTATCCTGCCTGTGTTTATGACTGTGGTATGTACCTTGATTGGACGCTATCGTCTGAGTTATCTTTCCGAAATTCCGCCCTTGCAAAGCCTGCGTGAGATGAATCAATAAGATTTATCTTGCAGGTTGATCCGCCAACTGCTGTTGTAACATTTGTAAAATTTCTTGCCAGAGTGGGCGGATCGGTTCAAGCAGAGCCAGATTATGTTGATACAGTACGACACAGGCAGCGACGCCGAGCAGTAAGGCAACCAGACTGACCAAACGGCCACGCTGCATTTTCTGACCAAGATACCAGAGCGCTGTTAGTCCGGCCCCCATGATCATGCCGCCAATATGTGCGGCATTGTTAATTCCGCTGATCATAAAGCCCATCGCCAGGTTAAGGCCCATGATCATTACGAGCGTTTTTTTATCCAGAATAAAAGGCTGACGGGGCAACATTGGCAGTAAAGATAGAACAGTCAGGGAGGCACCGAGACCCATGACTGCACCCGAAGCACCCGCACTAACACCCGGCAATAAGCCAGGATTGGCTACACCGCCTTCGATTAAGGCATAACTGTCCTGGATACTCATATAGCCACTGAGCAAGCTACCCATCAGGCCGGCACAAATATAAAGACCTGTAAAATAGACCCGGCCAAAAATTTGTTCAGCGACACTACCAAAAATATACAGTGCCCACATATTCAACATCAGGTGAATTAAGCCAAAATGAAAAAACATGCTACTAAACAGGCGTATGGGTTCCGCTAAATACGTTAAAGGTGCATAATCTGCTCCCCAGCGAATGGCATCTGGAGAACTTGGCTGTGTGATGTTCATTCCATTCAGAACCTGCCAGCCAAACAGGCCGACATTGATACAGATCAGGAGTGCGGTCATCCACCAGAGCTGCATTTCCAGTTTGCGATGTGTTGTTGGGGGAGAATATTCAGGCATGCTATTTTTTTGCTGTGATTGTATATTTCGAATAAGCTTAACACGAAAAATTGAATTTTCAGGAGTAACGCACTGACATGAAAGCCTTTCTGACCCGCACCCTTCTCGTGATTGTCAGTGTGATTCTACTTGTTCAACTGTGGATTTTTGCAAGTTTAGCCTGGTGGCGAACCAATCCGGTGAATACCACCATGATGATGCGGATCGATTATTGGACTGAACCCTCCAAACCCATTCAACATCAGTGGCGCCCTTATGATGAAATCAGTACCAATCTCAAGCGGGCGGTAGTGACGGCAGAAGATGGAAAATTCATGCACCATCATGGCTTTGACTGGGATGGTATTCAGACTGCACTCAGCCGTAACAAGAATGAAGGCCGTGTCGTGGCAGGGGGGTCAACCATTTCCCAGCAGCTGGCTAAAAACCTGTTCCTTGTCAACAAGCGTTCATTCCTGCGTAAAGGTCAGGAAGCTGTTGCGACTTGGATGATGGAGCGCATGTGGTCTAAAGAGCGTATTCTGGAAGTGTATTTAAACTCGATTGAGTTTGGAGACAATATCTATGGAGCAGAAGCGGCAGCCAAACATTATTTTGGTAAGACTGCAGAGAGCCTGACTCGTGATCAGGCCATCTTCCTGGCAGCGATTCTCACCAATCCAAAATATTTTGAAGATCATCGTAATGCATCAGCCCTAAAAGCACGTAAACGTATGATTCAGCGTTATATGCGCTATGCTGAAATCCCTTAAATAAAAATATCAAGATAAAGCCCAAATATTTGGGCTTTTTTTATGAAAATGTCATTAATTTGAAGCATACTAAAAGCAATAAGCAAGACTTGAAAATAGCGTAGGTTTGATATGAATACGGCAGCCAGTACGACTTCGGCACCAATCGAATATACTTATAATGATCGTTACATTAATCGTGAACTGTCTATTCTGGATTTCCATTTGCGAGTGCTGGAACAGGCGGTTGATCCTCTGCATCCTTTGCTGGAACGCATGAATTTTCTACTGATCTTTTCACGTAATTTAGATGAGTTTTTTGAAATTCGTGTGGCTGGCGTCATGGAACAACTGGATTTGGGCAATGAAAGCCGCAGTCCAGATGGTTTGACGCCAAAACAAGTATTAGAGCAGATTGCCGAAACTGCACATGCCGCCATTGAACGTCAGTACCGTATTTTAAATGAAGAGATTTTGCCTAAACTGCGTGAGGAAGATATCTGCTTCTTGCGCCGTGGAGAGCTAACACCGGCACAATCGGCCTGGGTGAAAAAATATTTTCAGGAACAGGTTGCGCCAGTTCTTACGCCTATTAGCCTTGATCCGGCACATCCATTCCCACGTCTGGTGAATAAATCCCTGAATTTTATTGTGACGCTCGAAGGGAAAGATGCCTTTGGCCGTCAGATTGATCTTGCGGTTGTTCCTGCGCCACGTTCATTGCCACGTGTTGTGCGTTTACCGGATGAACTGACTGATGGTAAAGAACATCATGTGATGTTATCCGCCATCATTCATGAACATGTGTCTGACCTGTTCCCGGGCATGACCGCGACGGGATGTTACCAATTCCGTGTCACCCGGAATGCCGATCTGGCCTTAAATGAAGATGTTGAAGACCTGGCCAAAGCCTTAAAAGGCGAGCTAAGTTCGCGCCGTTTTGGTCGTGCAGTCCGTCTGGAAGTGACTGAAAATTGTCCGCAGCATATTTATGAATATCTGCTGGAAGAATTTGATCTGGATGAAGAACAGCTCTATAAAGTGGCAGGACCGGTTAATCTAGCGCGGTTACTGTCCAACTTCAAACGTCCACATCTACGTTATGATTCACATACGCCAATTCTGCCTAAAGTACTAAAAAAATCTGAAAATGTTTTCAGTGCCATGCAGAAGCAGGATATTTTGCTACATCATCCATTTGAATCTTTTGCCCCGGTGATTACGCTGTTACGTGAAGCGGCACGTGACCCTCAGGTACTGGCAATCAAGCAAACATTGTACCGTAGTGGTCCAGATTCCGAGATCGTGCAGGTGCTGGCAGAAGCGGCCCGTAACGGTAAGGAAGTGACTGCAGTCATCGAGCTGCGTGCTCGTTTTGATGAAGAATCCAATATTGCAGTTGCTAATGTACTGCAAGAGGCGGGGGCTGTCGTGGTCTATGGCATTGTCGGCTATAAAACCCATGCCAAAATGATTCTGGTGGTACGCCGAGAAAATAACAAGCTGGTGCGTTATGTACATCTGGGTACCGGGAATTATCATGCGGGCAATGCACGGATTTATACAGATTATGGCTTGTTAACCACAGACAAGGATCTGTGTGAAGATGTGCATCGTATCTTCCAGGAATTGACCGGAATGGGGAAAATGGCCAAGCTGAAAAAGCTGCTCCATGCACCATTTACCTTGCATGCCCAGCTCATCAACTATATTGATAATGAAATTGCCAATGCCAAAGCGGGCAAGAAAGCCCAGATCATCGTGAAGGTCAATGCTTTAACTGAGCTGCAACTGATCAATAAACTTTATGAAGCTTCTCAAGCAGGTGTACAGATTGATCTGATTATCCGTTCAATTTGTTGTCTACGTCCAGGCTTGCCGGGACTTTCAGAGAATATTCGGGTACGTTCAATCGTCGGCCGTTTCCTGGAACATACGCGCGTATTTTATTTTAGCAATAATGGCAATTCCCGCATTTATTGCTCAAGCGCAGACTGGATGGATCGTAACCTGTTTAATCGTGTAGAAGCCTGTTTTCCGATTGAAGATGAAGCATTAAAGAAACGCATTTACCAGCAAGGCTTATTAAATTACCTGAAAGACAATCAGCAGGCCTGGTTGTTACAGGGAGATGGAACCTGGGTGCGTGCCCAAGTCGCTGAAGGTGAACAACCACATAATGCACAGCGTACCTTGCTGGAAACCTTTAAATAACTCAAAAAAACTAAAAAGGCTGATGATTCAGCCTTTTTTATATTTTGTTAATTTTGAGAATGGATAAATGGATTCGCGAGTTTTTGATAGATTTTGCGAATAGCAGCATAAATCTGGTAATCGTGCAGACTTAATCTGTTTTGAATTTCGGCCAAAGTCAGGTCTTGGCTGAAATACTTTAACATCTGTACTTCAGTCTGATTTAAAAAATGTATTTTTGTTTCCTGACTCACTAAATAACGGGCTAATTCAGGATGTAGGTCGGCACCGCCACGTAGAATGATTTTCAGGCTTGCCACTATTTTCGAAACAGGATGCGAAGCAATCAGATATCGATCCACGCCAGATGACAAGAATAAATCGATCATTTCAAGTGAATCATCAGCTAAAACTGCAATCAGATGAGGAATCTGGATTCGTGCTTGAATTATATTAAGATTCTTAAGTTGTGCTTTCTCATGAATCTCATATAACACGAGATTGGGAAGATACTGTTCAATATGGGATTGAGCAGACAGATGATCGGTATAGGACAGCATATCCGGTTGATAACCGAGCTGTAGCAATGCAAGATCAAAATTGGAAGAGAGCGGGGGTGGATAAGGTTGCACCAATAATACCGGTGCAGGCAAAAATGAGGCCAAAGAAATCTTATCCTGAGAGTAATTAATATACAGATGTATTTTGGCTTAAATTAGTTTCAATGCCAATCCCAAGAAATAGGGATTTAATTTTTATATATTATAAATAGTTAAAGTTTAAAAAACTGGTTTTTGAATCATTTTAATTGACTGAATTTATAAAAATTAAATTTATCAGAAGACACAGGCAATAAAAAAGGAGCAATCTAAGTGCTCCTTTTTTATTAGGGCTTAATTAAGCTGCATCGTGAGCAGTAATTTTTTGCAAAATTTGTAATAACACATCGAATTCGCTTTGTAGCGGTGTGCTCTTACGAGTGACCAGCGCCAGAGTACGGCTTGGTGCAGCATTGATTGGATTGATGCGCAGATCCGGATTGGCTTTGATCATATTGGTATGCAGTGCAATTTCTGGCAACAGGGTAAAACCAAGATCAGCAGACACCATTTCAATTAACGTCGGTAATGAACTTGCTTTCAGGCGATGATCATTTTTACGCTCACCAATCGGGCAGGCACTCAATGCATGATCACGCAAGCAATGGCCTTCTTCCAACAGCATCAGGCGAGACAGATCCAGATCTTCCAGAGACTTGGCTTGAGCCGCATTCTGGTCAGATTTGTGATGTACCAGATACAGATTCTCTTTGGCAATTTCAGCAACTTTCAGGCTACGGGTATCGAAAGGCAGCGCTAGCACCACCATATCCAGATTACCATGCTCCAGTTTCTCTACAATTTTCTCACTTTGAGCTTCATGTAAATGTAGCTGAATTTTCGGTAGCTGCTGATGCACTTCATCCAGAAATTGCGACAGGATGAAAGGGGCAATGGTTGGAATAACGCCAAGATGCAGATCACCGGTTAATGGTTCACTCATTTCACGACTTAAACGCATTAAGTCCTGAGCATCAGCCAGTAGAACACGGGCACGTGCAACCACTTGTTCACCAAGCGGCGTTAAACGTACATTCTGGCGATCGCGTTCAACAAGAACGCCACCGAGTAAACGCTCCAGCTCCATAATACCGCCAGACAAAGTTGACTGGGTAACAAATGAGCGGCGAGCAGCTTCTGTAAAATGCAGCGTCTCAGACAGTGTTACGAGGTATGACAGCTGTCTTAGGGATGGTAATGCAGCCATAGTGTCCTAATGTTTATGATTTAAAATGATCAGCAAATAATTCGCTAAGATATGGAATAAAATGCGGAGGGATATCATGCCCCATTCCATCAATTAATTCAAATTTAGCCCCTGAAATTGCTTTTGCAACAGCCTTACCATGACTAGGAGGCAGCAATCTGTCACGAGCACCATGAACCACCAAGGTCTCTTGTTGGATTTGCTTGTCCAGTTGCAGCAATGAACCCGTACATAATATTGCTAAAAACTGTTGAAGTACACCCGCTGGATGGTAACTTCGCTTATATAACTTACGGGCGGTCTGAATCGCTTCCAGATGATTCACATAACCCGGTGAGCCAATAATATTAAACAGCTTCAAGCTATGATCGACAATGCCATCTTCATCTGTGGAAGCGGGTTTGTCAATTAAACTAAAGAGTTGCTTTGGAAAAGGCGGAGGTAACAGTGGCTGGTTATTACTGGTAAACAGTAAGCCCATTTTTTTAACTTTGTCAGGATAACGTGCGGCCAGAATCTGGGCAATCATGCCGCCCATAGAGGCACCGAGCACATAGACCTGACCCAGTCCCATTTTTTCAATCAGAAGATGTACATCATCTGCCATATCGTACAGCGTATAAGGCGCGCCCTGATTGCCTAAACCCAGTACAAAACGGCTCATCATTTTTAAGGTGTTTAAGCGAGGCCCTTTATGGTGAATCTTGGAAGATAAACCAATATCCCGGTTGTCAAAACGCACCAGATGATAGCCCTGATCAATGAGTGATTTACAGAAGAAATCGGGCCAGTATAGCATCTGTGCCCCAAGTCCCATAATCAGCAGAATGGTCGGGTGTTCAGGATTTCCTCCGACTTCCACGTGCAATTCGATGCCATTGCCAAGATCGACCTTGGTTTCACGCATGAAAGCGGTATACGGAGAATGATTGAACTGCAAGGCACTATGCATGATGTATTTCCTGATTAAAGGACATTTCGCTTAAAAAATGTCCTTTGTATTAAACATCTAAACTGTAGCTGGAATCAAGTCAGGAACCTGCTTGGTCAATGCTAGGCGTTGTTTGGCAGCAGTGGCACCGAGCAGGACAAAACCACGTAAAGTGCCACTAGCATCAAAGGCTTTGGCCAGCATACCGTCATCAAACTCTTCATTTTCCCAAGTTACTTCGACATCAACCGGAGCAGGAAGGACAGTCAATGGCGCAGCTGGCGTTTTTACCGCAACAGGCATTGCTGGATAATGGACTGCAGTATGTTCGCCATTCAATGTTTTAGACAGGGCACGGGCCTGCTGCATGATTGGCATGACATATGGCAAAAGCATTCCATTTACTTCCGCACAGTCGCCTACTGCATAAATGTCCGGTTGATTGGTTTCTAGTTTTGTATTGGTCAGAATCCCGCGACTGGTATGAATATCAGCTTCTTTTGCGACAGAAATATTCGGTTGTAAGCCCACAGCAGAGAGCACCACATCAGCCACTACCGACTGGCCATTGGCAAGTGTGACCAGATAATCACCATTTTCAACTTTAGAGACTTTTTCAACTGTTGTCCCTAATACAAAATGAATACCCGTCTCTTCAAGATTTTGCTGGAAAGCATCTGCGACATGAGCTGGTAATAAGCGACCTAAAGGCTGGGGTGCCAGATCAATCACGGTGACCTGATGATTGGTATGCTGCAAGTCATTGGCAAATTCACAGCCGATCAGGCCTGCGCCTAAAATTACTACGCGTTTATCCTCACGTGCTGCCAGATTATGACGGAAAGCTTTATAGTCAGTCAGGTTATTGACCATATGAATATCGTCGCTGGCATCACCGGCAATGGCTAGGCGTACTGGATTGGCACCTACAGCTAGCACCAGTTTAGAATAATCCTGTGTATTTTCCTGACCGTCTTTTTCTAAAGTCAGCTGATGCTGTTCAGGATGAATCGTTTTGACCCAGGTATTTTTTTCGATGCGCATTTTCAGCTGCGCTGACATTTTTTCTGCATCACCCAAAGGGATGTGTTCTGGCGCTTTGTTTCCTACTAAAGCATTAGAAAGCGTAGGTTTTGCATAATTAGTCGCATCATCAGCACAAATCATGACAAGTTCATGGTCTGGGTTGAGTTTGCGAAACTCACGGGCAACAGCATAACCCGCCATGCCCGAACCAATGATGACGATAGGATGCATACGATTCTCCATGCTTTTTTAAATTAGTTTTTTTCAGGTATAAAGGACATAAAAAAGACCATTCAATATGGTCTTTAAAAGAACATGATTAGATTTCAATCATTTCAAAATCGACTTTAGAAACACCACAATCCGGACAAGTCCAGTCATCAGGAATATCTTCCCATTTGGTTCCAGGAACGATTCCGTCCTGAGGCCAACCTTCTGCCTCGTCATAAATCCATCCACAAACGATGCATTGATATTTTTTCATATAACTCTCCAAAACTGACCAACTGTAGCTGTCAGCTTAAAATCCACAAATGGCAAGACCCTAAAGAATATGACTTTTAATAGTAAACATATTTGGCTAAATTTTTACGCAGTTCTATTCATAAAGTAAAGCGAATAAAAGTTTAATCAGTGAAATTAACAGCAGAAAGGTCAGTCCCTAGGTATTTCATTACTAGAAGTATATTTAAGCTTAGGCAAACAATTGTATTTTTAGTTTTATAAACACTCTTCTGGCTTAGATTTTAGGTTGTAGACCAAAGTCGGGCAGAAAAAATGATTAAAATCAGTTAACTTAGACTTAGCAAAGTCTTTATTAAATATTTTTTAAAATTAATTTATATATTTAAATCAGCTGGTTAGTATTATTTTCTGCTTTAATGTTGCACAGTCGTTGTTGTTACACATTGTTAATTTAGTTTAAAATTCACCTATTCCTTTCCTTGTTTAAAGATCTCCCATGAGCAATTTGTCTACTACTCTGTGGTCTCACATTCGTACTGTCCAGAATTTCCCAAAACCAGGCATTTGTTTCTTCGATTTAACTCCATTATTCATGAATAATCTAGGGCCATTAACTGATGCTCTGATTGCCAGCATTCCTGAAGAAAAGCTTGCTGAAGTAGACAGCTTTGTGGCAGTGGAAGCACGTGGTTTTGTGCTGGCAAGTCTGTTGGCGCAGCGTACTGGCAAAGGCTTATTGCTGGTTCGTAAAGCAGGTAAATTGCCGCCTCCAGTCGTAGGGGTAGGTTATAGCCTTGAATATGGTCTGGACCGTCTGGAAATGTCTGCAGAAGTTCAGGGACAAAAAGTGATTATTGTGGATGATGTACTGGCAACTGGCGGTACATTGAAAGCAGTTCATGAATTGGCTGAAAAATGTCAGCATCAGGTTCTAGGTGCGAGCATCTTCCTTGATCTGCCAGATTTACACGGTGAATTAGGCCTGGACATCTGGTCAGTACTTGATGATAAATCCCAGCCTGAAGCTGCAGTTGCTTAAGTCTGAATGATCAAAAAAGCCCCAACTATTGGGGCTTTTTTATTGCCGGATAAAATGATATTCAATTTCCTGAATCAGGTCGTTAATCTGTTCGGGATGTTCCAGACGATGATGACCACCTTCAATGGCATGAATTTGCATATAATCTTCAAGCTGTGCCTGTGCTGCATGCATATCCAGAATTTCATCGCCTAATTCCAGATAGGCCATTTGCGGAATATCATGCTGCAAATCACTGTCACAAATCGCAGGATAATCATCGCGGAAATTCGGTTGCAAGCTAGGATTCGCGATCACACAAGGGATCTGATGAGCTTGTGACATTTTTAGCGCCCAATAACCGCCCAGACTGTGTCCGACCAGAATATCCGGTCTAATGGTTTCAACCATTTCGTGGTAGAAATCGGCTACCGACTGGTAGCTCAGATTACGATAATCCACATCTATACAATATTTATGCATTGCATCAATTGCATGAAATTTCGTGGACTGTTTTGACGAATCCAAGCCATGAAAAAACAATATTTTAGACATATTTTTACTCATTTTTATCGGACATGGCAAAGTCGTGGTCAGGGTGTTAAAACACCACCTTCTAATATGGTTATTATTGTAAAACGTCTATTTCGAGGAAGCAGTTAGCTATTGGTCTAAGCTGATACTGGATAAAAAGGCATAATTCGTACAGAAGGTTGAGGTCTTGGACTTTCATCTAATAAAAGTTTGGCAATATTCTAAAAAAACCAATCATAAAATTCGAAACTGAAAATAATGAAAATCATTTGTTTTTAAAAATTTCATATATCCAGAAATTTTTCTCAAGAAAAGCCACGTGTGGGAAGTCTTTACGCTACGATTTGATGCAGATTTCTGCTATTCTATGCAACTTCTATTTTTTAACTAATCTTATCCGAGGCAGAGATGACGCAAAATAACGCTCAATCGACTTCTGAACAAATCATTTCCGAAAACGATTTAATTGCACAGCGTCATGCCAAGTTAAAGCAGATTCAAGACCACGCAAAAGAAACTGGTGTTAGCCCATGGCCAAACACATTTAAACGTGAACATTATGCGCAAGATTTACAAGACCAGTTTGCTGATAAATCTAAAGAAGAAATTGAAGCTGGCGAACACGTTCATGTAAAAGTAGCAGGTCGTGTGATGTTGAACCGCGGTTCATTCATCGTGATTCAGGATATGACCGGTCGTATTCAGCTTTATGTTCCACGTAAAGAGCTTGAGCCAGAAGTACTTGCAACGATCAAAGGCCTGGATTTGGGCGATATCATTGCGGTTGAAGGTTATATTGGTCGTTCTGGTAAAGGTGACCTGTATGTTCATATCGAACATTTTGAATTACTGACTAAATCATTACGTCCACTTCCAGACAAGTTCCACGGTCTGACTGATACTGAAGTGAAGTATCGTAAACGTTATCTTGATCTGATCGTGAATGAAGAAACCCGTAAAACTTTTGAAGTTCGTGCCAAAGTTGTTGCCGGTATTCGTAGTTTCCTGAATGACAAACGTTTTATGGAAGTTGAAACCCCGATGATGCACGTGATTCCAGGTGGAGCATCTGCGCGTCCATTTGAAACCCATCATAATGCGCTGGATATGCCATTGTTCCTGCGTATTGCACCTGAGCTTTATTTGAAACGTCTGGTTGTGGGTGGTTTCGAGCGCGTATTCGAAATTAACCGTAACTTCCGTAACGAAGGTGTTTCTACTCGTCATAACCCTGAATTCACTATGATCGAATTCTACCAGGCGTATGCAGACTACAAAGATCTGATGGAATTGACTGAGCAAATGCTGGAAAAACTGGCAATTGATATTCTGGGTACCACTGATGTGCCTTATGGCGATGAAGTCTTTAGCTTCAAAGGGCCATTTAAAAAGATCTCAATGTTTGACGCCATTCTTGAGCACAATCCACAGTTCACTCCAGAAAATGTCAATGACCGTGAGTTCCTGGCGAAATTCATTCAGGAAGAACTGAAAGAACAGGTAAAACCAGGTTTTGGTCTGGGTAAACTGCAAACCATCGTATTTGAAGAAACGGTTGAAACTCAACTACGTCAGCCTACCTTCGTGACTGAATATCCAGCAGAAACTTCCCCATTAGCACGCCGTAATGATCAAAACCCGCATATTACAGACCGTTTTGAATTCTTTATCGGTGGTCGTGAACTGGCAAATGGCTTCTCGGAATTAAATGACCCGATTGATCAGGCTGAACGCTTCCAGGCGCAGGTTGCTGAGAAAGATGCGGGTGATGATGAAGCAATGCACTATGATGCTGACTTCATTGAAGCCCTGGAATATGGTCTGCCTCCTACAGCAGGTGAAGGGATCGGTATTGACCGTCTGGTGATGATCTTTGCGAATGCACCAAGTATCCGTGATGTAATCTTATTCCCGCATATGCGTCATAAACACTAATGACTTATTCGAAAAAAGGCAGTTTTTAAAACTGCCTTTTTTATGTGTTCAGTATTTATTTTAAATAAAATTAAAACCCAGCATTATTTAATTCTATTTTTTACATTTGTAATTTCATTTTTGTATTTCTATCTCATTTCTCGAAGCGATTTATTATTTTGAAAGTCAATTAAATCTAGGGTTTCATATTATACTGATACAGTTTCACCATTGAATATTGTTTTTGAAATATCTATGGTTAGGCAAAAATAAACTTGAGAATATTGATCCCATGTTTCTAAAAAAACCATTATTAAGTGCACTTCTTACGACACTTTCGCTTCCTGTTTTTGCTCAAGGGCTGGTTCTGAATGATGCAAATCTTCGTACTGACTTGAACTGGTTAAACCAACAAGGGGTGATCTAGATCAGTACCTCGACCTGGCCGCTCAGTGGTGATGAAATTCAACGAGCTCTATCCAATGCACAAGTGAGTAACAAAGTACAACAACGTGTTATTATTCAGTTCTGGCAAAATTAACAGCAGACAATCAGCAGCTCAAAGTAGGCTTATTTGAGGAAAGTGATCCAAAAGATATTCCTCAAGCCTTTGGCGATCAGCAAAAGGCACAATTTCAGGCAGCTTTAGAGTTTAATGCAGGCGGCGAAAACTGGGATGCCAAACTCCGGGTTATGCCGAAAAAGATCGACAAATTGAGAATGATCAGGATGTGAATCTGGAAGGATCTTATCTAGCAGGGAAACTCTGGAATCAATGGCTGATTGCCGGCCAAATTCCGACCTATTGGGGTCCGGGACATGATGGCAGCTTGATTCGTGGCGATGCTAGCCGCCCAGTATATGGATTTATGGCACAACGTGCAGAACAAACAGCTTTTGAAACTAAATGGCTGTCCTGGATTGGACCGTGGCAATATCAGGCTTTTGCAGGACAATTGGATGATTATACTGCCGTTCCAGATGCCAAACTTATTGGTCTTCGTGTAACAGCACAACCTTTATCTTACTTGGAGCTAGGTGCTTCTCGTGCGATTCAATGGGGTGGGGAAGGACGTCCTGAAAGCTTAAGTTCATTATGGGATGCTTTTGTCGGGAATAAAGATAATGGTGGTACGGGTGAACCTGACCCATCAAACCAGATTGCTGGTTTCGATGCACGCCTGAACCTGTTTCCTTTGACACAGGTACCTATGGGCTTCTATGGGCAATATGTAGGTGAAGATGAAGCGGGTGGTCTGCCTGCGAAGAAAATGTATCTGGCTGGAATAGACTATTCTTCGACTGTAAGAAATATGCCATATCAACTTTATACAGAATGGGCAGATACACGTACTAACGGCAAGGTGCGAGGTATTTCTTATAACCATACCAATTATACTGATGGTTTTTATCAGCATGGTTATCCGCTGGCACATGCTTTAGGTGGTGATGCACAGATGGTTTCAGTAGGTGGTGATATCCGTTTTGATCCGATGAACCGTTTATCTGGGCGGGTATTGTTTGCTGAAGTGAATCAGTCTGAACGTGCAAGTTTAAATAATGCTGCTTTTGCTTTTGATGATGAAATTAAAGCACTAGATGTCACCTGGTCGCATTATATTCGTCCAGAAATGCCACTTAAAATTAATGCCTGGATAAGTGACTCAGATGTAAATGGTCAGGATGGCGGTGCCTCTATTGGAATTGAAATTCCATTAGAAAAAGGCTTGTTCAAATATTAATATTCAAGACACAACAAAATCCTGCTCATCTGGCAGGATTTTTTTATATTTTCAAAAATTACAGACAAAAAAAACGCAATGATTGGGGTTGTCATTGCGTAGAAAAAGGAAGTTTCTTTCAAAACTAAATCAAGATTAACTGTGGAGAGAGTTAAATTTGATTCCTTACTGTATGTAAGTATAGTAGGACTCATTCTCATGTGACTCATCAGTATTCATGTTAATAGATGTTAAGTAAGGTTAAAACTATGAAGAATCTGTGTGGAAACTTGCCTTATTTTTGCGCATTTTGGCCTTAAATAAAAAAGCCCTCATTTGAGTAATGCCAGTCAGTTAAGAGATTGACTGGCATTTTTTTGGGTATTTCTGTGGTTTCCCTTTCACAACTCGTGGGTAGTTTCTACTTCTTTTTTTCGGTAAAACATACCTTTTAGATTTTTCCA